>JAISYX010000053.1 GCA_031269595.1 Oscillospiraceae bacterium | reverse complement strand
AATCATTCTTACGGATATGACCCATATTTTTTACTAAAGCACAGCAGCAACAAAGCACAAGAAGCCCGTGCGATTGCACAGGCGATAATCCCGCTGCCACCAGATGTCAAAGACCCATTTTACTTGTTTTGATTAAAATTTCGGGCGAAATTAATTTCGCCCATATTAGGAAACAAGTATGAGGCTAGCGGATAAGGATTAAATACCGACTAGCCTCTTTGGATTCAAAGTGCACAAAACATCTTGACAGGGGCGGTATTGCACTTCTATTGTGCTGCTTACGCCATACGGGTTTTGTAGGGTGAGGAAGGCGGCGTATTATCAATCAGAATCCCACCGTTGATGGCGAAAAATACCCCCGCCAGAACGTTTTTGCACATTCTGGCGGGGTATTACAATATCATTAATCTAATCTTTCTAAAATAAATACATTACCAGAACTGCTGAAATAATACAAAGTATCTATGTCGTCTTCAACGAATTTACATTGCTTTTTGGAAATATCATCTGTCACTGTAAGTACAATTTTGTAGCCTAATGTTGGTGGTCGAAAAAGATGTAGAATATTATCGTCAGTAAGGCCTAAATCCTTTAACTGTTCTTCCGAATAATTGTTTTCTTCAAACACAGGTTTTGAAGTAGAGAAACTAGCGGATTCAACTGCGGTTTTTGATATAATGATTTTTGAAAGAAGCTGTTCGGCATCATTCGCACTAGATTTCTGAAGATAACTTTTTATTAGCCAAATACCAAAAAAATCAGCTCCATCGTGATGCTCGCCGCTAAAGGTTATTACCCCTGAATTAAGCTCTTCGTTCTGACGTTCTTCTTGATTTACTTCCTCTTTATTGTTACATCCCCCAAATTGTATAGACATAAAAACAATTATGCAAATCAATAAAACTGATTTCAAAATTTTCAAAAAATACCTCTCCTTTAAAAATTATCTTTTGATTGCATAAGCACAATTCAATTCCCGAATTAAAGAGTTTGCTGGCACAAATATTTTCCCGTTTCCTTGATTTTGAATTCCGTTTTTTGAATATCTTTTATGGACATTTAGATTTGTTGAATAATTTGGATCATAAACAGCAAAATATTCAATGCCATTTTCTGTCCCATATCCAGATACAACAATGATATGTTTTTCAGAAGTCAACATACCATTATTTACGCCAACATACAAGAGTGCATTTTGATTTAACTCACTTATTAATTTATCTTTATTACAAGCAATCGCATACGCTGTCAGCCCATATTCACTTGCAGCAGCTGGAGCAAATGCATTATCGGTACCTCCTTCATGAATTCTATAATTGTTATTGACAGAGTATGCACTGAGAATATCAGGAGTTATAGATTTTTCTTTAAATGTACTGATAATCATAGCCATAGTTGTAGGAGCACAACCAGTATACCCTATTGTTTGCTTTGGATCATTGTGATTTGAGTATATTTTTCTACCCCAAGCGGAATCTGTTTGATCGTAAAATATGATTTTTTTTGATAGACTATCCGCAACAGGTGCATATCTTAAATACTTATCTGCATCAATCCAGCCTACTGTAATACCAAGATAGCGCACCTTCGCCCAGTTACCTTGTTTTTGCCCTGAAAATTCAACAATATCATTCACATTTAAAGTGACTAATACTTGAAAATTCACTTGTGGATTAGCATATAGTGGTACATTGTTGGAATTTACATATCTTTTTTGATCAAATATTTCGATCCCAGTATTAATAAACTCAGAAGGTGGGAAAATGGTGTTAGCTTGCTTGCAGTTTAAAGTAAATTTAATTGTTTTGCTGATTGATGGTTCATCAATGCAATACAGCACAACATCAATATTACGAGCGGTTGTGGTATTATTGGGCAACACAGAAATCTTGACACTACCGTTGTTACTGCCTTTGATTATGTCTTGCTTAATTCCGAATGCCCCGATAAATTTAATAAAGTTGTTAGTTGCACCGTTTTCTGTTGCCCCTGCAATTTGCCAGTTGGTATTGGCCTTAATATCAATTTGATATTCTCCGCCGGAATAAGGTACATCAAACTTTTTGTTTGGTGAAAAATCTAAATATTTATTACCCTGTTGAGTAACCTTAATTTTGACCTCTGCTGGGTACTTTTTCCCTACATCGTAGTAAAGGAAAATAATTGCACTCCTGCTGTTTTTGCTGGGGTTAGCGTCGAAATCGAACGATATATTCGGGCTATTTACTGCCCCGCCTTCTGATGGAGAAAAGTTATGAATCCAGTTTGTTTGACCCACATCTACTTTGATAGACCAAGTTGTATTGGTGTTAAAATTAATTAGTGTGCTGGATTCAACGGAGGTTCGCCCTCCACTTTGCGAAACCACAAGGCTATCACCGGAAGTTACAGTCAAGAATGGCGTAGATTGAGCAGGTTGCACTGTAAATTCAACTTGCTTCCAGCCTGATTCAACGGTATTATCTTTATATCTAGCCTCGATAGCAAGGTTGTAGGTTGAACCTGGGTTCAACAAGGCTTTATCAATCGTATAACTCCAAGTTCCGTTTCCATTCGCAACATTACGGGCTGTTATGCACTGTTCTTTATAATCAGGCTTAGTTTCTCTTAAATATAGATATACATAGTTTGTGCCATATGCATATGTACCTTTGACGCTCAGATTCGCTTTAGGTATTTGTTGCTTGTCCGCTACACCATCTAATGTAGGAGAAGGAAGCTTAGAAATAGTTGCTGGTGTTGTGGTGGCGACAGTTGGCTTAGCATTAACCGTAATCTCCGCATAGTCTTTAATCTGTTCACCTGTATCAAAGTTGGATACAATGAATACGTAATACTTGCCAGCGGCTATGTCCGTGACAGTGAACTCACATTTTGGGCTTCTTGAAGTGCTTTCGGCTGACATCCCCCACGGCTTGATATACGGAGTGTTTTCAACAGTGGTATCTTTAAAGTAAAATCGTGTAGATTTGTACCCTTCTCCCGATACAGAACCGCTTGCGGTTATTTTGTCACCCACAGTGCAAGAACTTTTATTCAAGCTAACAGTGACTTTTTTAGGTTCTGTGTATGGTTTAGTGGTAGCGGCCTTAACCGTTGTTACCGCTTTTACGGTTGTCATAGCCTTTGTTGTTGCTTTTGTAGTCGTTACCGCTTTTGTGGTAGCTTTTGTCGTTGCTACAGTTTCATCAGCTTTCCACACGGCGTACAGGGTTATATTCCCCGAAAAACTGTATGAACTCCCGCTAGTGTATGACTTAGAGGTCGCACTACTGGATTTCGCCCAACCTACAAAGCTGTAGCCACTGCGTGACGGCGTTTTGGACGGGATTGTTGCACTACCATAGCTGTCAGTTTGAATGCTGCTTGGCGCACCTGAGCCGCCGTTAGCGTTAAACGTAATTGTATATGCAGTGGAAAAAATTATATCGCTGCCTGTCGGGGAATCGTTAAGCGGCCCAGCCATAAGATTATTTGCGGATACATACGCCGCTGAAACGCCCCAAGCACCAACCGCACCCGTTTTAGCAACGGGTGGAGAACCATCATACTTTTCTACGATGTACACGGTAGACCTTGCTCTAAACCAGCCTAGTAACTCGGTCATTCCCTTGTCACGATATACGGGAATATGTACATCCTCTCTAACATAACGATTTGCACCGATAGAGGTTGTTGCCGCCAAAACATTAGTTGGCAAGGACGATATGAGCAAAACAAGGATTAGGGCTAAGGGTATAATTCTCTTGACTAACAACTTCTTTGGCATAACTTCTACCTCTACAACTTTCTACTTCACGATTGCAACGCAATCAAATTCCCTCAGCTTGAACAACAAAATCACAGCCGAAAAACTTTTTCTAACTATTCTATTGACAAGCTACGCAATAATTTCCGAATAAAATAACCTTTCCGAAAAGGTGTACATTTTCGGAAAGGCGTATAAATAGGGGACAAGCTGTATATTTCACCTTCAAAGTGAGAATTTCGACAAAATTTTAATAAATTTTACTTGAACATATTGACATTTTTCGGATTTTGTTGTATGATACACACATAAAATAATTGTCCGAAAATGTACACATTTTCGGACAATTATTTTTTATTCATCATATCCAATAGCTTGTACTCATTCAATTTGACATAGAATGTCGAGCGGCTCAACCCGCACAATTTCAGCATTTCTTGCGTGCTAATCTGCTTGCGCTCCCACCGCTTCACCAATTCACCAAAATTATCGGGCAAGTTCTTCTCAGGCCTGCCAAACCTAACACCACGCTTTTTAGCCGCCTCTATCCCCTCAGCTTGCGCCTTTTTTATATCCCTCCGCTCACTTTCAGCTAAAAAAGATAGCACCGCCAACACCAAATCAGCGATGAACGTGCCAAGTAAATCTTTGTATTGCCGTGTGTCGAGTATGGGCATATCCAACACAACAATATCCACGCCGATTTCTTTTGTCAGTCTGCGCCATTGATTCTGTATCTCCTCATAATTGCGCCCCAGTCGCTTGATGTCCTTTATGTATAGCAAATCTCCCTCACGCAAGCAGCTTGTTAATCGCTTGTAATGAGGGCGGTCGAAGTCCTTCCCCGACTTCTTATCAATAAACAAATTCTTATGCGGTATCTTCTGTTGCTCCATAGCATCAATTTGCCTAGCTTCGTTTTGGTCTTTGCTTGATACCCTTATGTAGCCATATGTTTTCATAATGACAAAACCCCTTTCTGTAGAGTTTATTCTACTAGATTGGGGTTAAAACTACTTTATTTCACATTAAAAATACATCAAAATGATAAACTATGCAAACAAGGGGGAAGGACAACTGCGGTCATCCTTCCCCCTTGTATCAATTATATCATTCGTCCGCTGTCAAGGTAGTATTTAGAACTTTTTTGCTAACACACGGGGCAAAAAACTTCAAAATCTCCACCTTGACAGGGAAAGCTTACCCGCCCAGTTAGAACTTATTTTTTAATTTCTTTGCATTCTGTATGAATGATGAAATTCAAAAGGATTTACTTTTTACTTCTTTTATGCTATAATTGCTATTATTTCATTTTAATATGCCCATTACTGCGTTTTATACACTCCATACTATCAAGAGGGCAAAACACATCAAAATCTTTTTGTAAATCTTTCCCAAACATATTCACATACTCATTTACCATAGCCATTGTGCTATGTCCTAGAATTGCCTTTAACCTAAAAGGGTCACCACGGTTTAAAATCCATTTTTTAGCAAAGGTGTGACGGAAGAGGTGCAGCCCAGTTTTTGTAACTCCACGACTGATATTATATTTATAAATGCAGGTACTAAGCCCATCTTCGGTTAATTTCTGACCGTAAACATTGCAAAATAAATAATCATCTGCCGTCCCTTTGCGATAAATTAAATATTCCCGCAAAGTTTTTTCTAAAAAAGCTGAAAGGGGGATAGAATGCGGTTTCTTATTTTTAACTTCTAATAACCATATTTCGTGTGTTTCAAAGTCAATATCGCCTATCTTTACATTGCAGACCGTTGCTCTGCGGTTGGCAGTACCTAATAGATAACAAACCAAAACCCAATTGCGATATTCCGCAAACGAACTTCCCTTTATGGTTGGTTTCTTCAACAGTTTTTCAAGCTCTGCATCTGCATAGGTTTCTTTTGGTTGTTTTACTGCACGCACCAAAGATATTTTAAAACGCTGTGTGTAGCCCCGCTCCATACAAAAGTACAAAAATACACGTAACTCTCGAATATATGTGTTAACAGATATATCAGAAATTCCCTTGTGCATTTCCTGCAAATTTTCTATGTATGACAGAATTACATTATTTGTTATCTTACTGCACAGTGTATTTTCATCTATAAATTCTGTGAAATACCGAAAACTCTTTTCATAATTTTTAACTGTTCTCTTGGCCAAGTTTTGCAATCTTTTTACTCTTATAAACTCTTCAAAAGAATTTTTCAACGTCCTTTCATTCTTTGTAGTAAGCGACATAACCCGTTTCATTGTGACACCACTCCCATATAAATATATGTTAGCGATACAAAAATTACACCTACTGATTACTTTAAATTCATCAAAAAATCAGTTGCTCGGATTTTGTCCATTTTGAGTTTTTTGCTGTTTTTACGTTAAAACAAAAAGTGGACAAGCCCGCATAACAACAAGGCTTGTCCACTTTAGATAAAATTTTTGGAGCTACTGATGGGATTCGAACCCGCGACCTGCTCATTACGAATGAGCTGCTCTGCCATTGAGCCACACCAGCATAATTAGGTTGTTTTACTACTCCTCACGGCGTTCGGCAAAATATAAGCCTAAAGGCTTTAAAGCTTCTATTAAATCATAAGTATCTTTGCCGTTCTCATCGGCAATTCTACAGCATTCACCAGGTGTTTCAGGGGTGAAGGTATTCCAAACGGTTTTGATTTTCTCCAGCTCAGGGATACCAAAGGCATCAAATAGATTTTGAGTTTTTGTCTTTTTAGTTGAAAAAATATTAACAATCTTATATTTCCCTATAAATATTTCGTCTTTTATAAAATGAGAAGCGAAGCCAAATTTAGCCATTCCATCGTTAAGAAGCAGCCAGCTATACTTTTCAAATATACCATGCAAGGTTGCGCTGTCGCAGCCATCAATATAATACACATCCTTGTGAAACACAGTTATATTGCCATTCTCTGCAAGCTCAAGCTCCACCTTCTCGTTTGTGGGTACCTCTAATATGAAAAATGCCGGATACTCCAAGTTTTGCAAAAATTTGGAGATAAAGGCAAAAAGCCTGTCAGTACTGATATTTGCGATAAAAAAATAGCAGTCGTCACCTTTGCGAACCTGATACGATTCAAAAATTCCATCCAAGCTTGCAACAGAAACGCCCTCGGCTAAAACAAAGCTCACTGTATGGTTCCTCCCGCAAACAGATTTAACCAGCCTATAAATTATACCAAATCAAGTGACGTTAGTCAATACCTAAAATTAAAATTAAGGAGCTTAAGCTGTGAAAAAACATCTGCTTTTTGTAATTGACACCCTGCTGTGCGGAGGCTCTGAAAAGAGCCTGTTAAGCCTGCTCTCGGTGCTGGATTACTCAAAATATGAGGTGGATTTGCAGCTCTTCTACCGTGGGGGCGAGCTGGAGGCGTTGCTGCCCTCGCAGGTGAATATCCTGCCTCTGCCGCTCTTCTGCGAATATGAGCTAAGGCCGCTTTTTTCAAGGGAAGCCCTTAAGCATCCGCTGTTTGCATTGGATAGAATTAAAAAGGCTGTTATAAGCAAACTCTTTAGAGATAAAATTCACGGCTCACAGCTTTATTGGCGCAGCTGCAAAGGGGTGATTCCTGCCGCCTCAAAGGCCTATGATGCCGCCATTGCCTACTCTCAGGGCATACCAACAGGATATGTTGCGCAAAAGGTGAGTGCCTCTAAAAAGCTGGCATGGGTGAATTTAAATTACAAAAATCATGGATATAAAAAAGAGTGGGATTTACCCCACTACAATCAATTTAATAGCATAGTTTGTGTATCTGATTTAAATAAGCAGGCATTTTTGGAAGTCTTCCCCCAATTTGAGGATAAAATCAGCCGCATTGACGACATGGTTAACCCTGAAATCGTGCTTAAAATGGCTGAGCTTGAGCCTGCACCATTTGCAAAGGATAGTGACCTTGTTAACATAGTAACGGTGGGGCGGCTGCGGGATTACAAGGGCTATGATATTGCCGCTGAGGCCTGTAAAATCCTTATAGACAGGGGCTTTAAGCTGCGCTGGTATGTTATAGGCGAGGGGCAGCAGAGGGCAGAAATCCAGCGTGACATAGTCGCAAAGCAGCTTGAAAGCAGCTTTATGCTGCTGGGCAGTCTTGCAAATCCATACCCACATTTAAAGGCAGCGGATATATACGTTCAAACCTCCAAAACAGAGGGCTACGGCATTGCAATAGCCGAGGCCAGACTGCTCAATCTGCCCATAGTCTCCACTGATTTTGAGGCGGTGCACTACCAGCTCAGGGACGGCGAAAACGGCCTGATAGGCCGTATGGATGGTGAATCCATAGCCGATTGTATACAGCTGCTTATCACACAGCCGCAGCTTGCGCAGCAGATGATTCTGGCTCTTAAGGCCGAAAAGAAGGGCAATGTGGAGGAGATTGAAAAGTTTTACAGGCTTATCTAATTTTGAACTTTTTTTGAATTTTACCTATAGCCTTGACATTCCGGCTAAAATGTGATAAAATATTCCATGTTTTAATCCAGAGACAGCAGGTGCGTTTGCATAATGGTTTATCCGCCCGCCGAGGAGAAGTAACAGATGCCACTTTATTGTGATATTCTGCCCTTTCCCTCAATTTGGGAAAGGGTTTTTGTTTTGGATTGGATGATTATAAATGTATTCAGGAGGTGAATGTTTACATGCCGAGTGAGAAGATTTTGGAGCAGAAAAAGCAGCAGGTTGTTGAGCTATCTGAGCAGTTAAAGGCTTCTGTTTCAGGCGTTTTGGTGTCCTACAAGGGTATAACCGTTGCCGACGATACCAAGCTGCGCAAGGAGCTTAGAGAAGCAAATGTTAAATACTCTGTTATCAAAAATACCCTTGTGAAAAGGGCGGCTGCTATTGCAGGAATTGACGGCCTAGAGCCTGTTTTAGAGGGCACTACAGCTGTTGCAACCAGCGAGGGGGATTACATCTCCCCAGCACGCATACTTGTTAAGTATGCCGAAACAAGCAAGACTTTCGAAATCAAGTCCGGATTTATGGATGGTAAGGTTATAGAGCCCTCTCAAATTACACGTTTGGCAAAAATCCCCTCAAAGGAGATTTTGCTGGCACAGGTTTTAGGCGGATTCCTTGCTCCTTTAAGCGGATTGGCCGTTGTTTTGAATCAAATCAAAGAAAAAAAAGAAGCCGAAGAGGCTTAATTATGGAGGTAAATTATAATGTCTGAAAAAACCGTTAGCATTATCGAAGCCGTTGAGGCTCTTACAGTTCTTGAGCTCTCTGAGCTGGTTTCAGCTTTAGAAGAGAAGTTTGGTGTATCCGCTGCTGTTGCAGCAGTTGCAGCTCCCGCCGCAGGCGGCGCAGCTCCCGCTGCCGAGGAGCAGACAGAGTTTGATGTTATCCTTAAGTCACCTGGCGCAAAGAAGATTGAGGTTATCAAGGTTGTGCGTGAGGTTACAGGTCTTGGTCTTAAAGAGGCTAAGGAGCTTGTTGACAACGCTCCCAAGGCCGTTAAGGAGGCTATCTCTAAGGACGACGCAGAGGCTCTTAAAGAGAAGCTCACAGCCGCAGGCGCAGAGGTTGAGCTTAAATAATTTATAATGCATAATGCAGAATTAAAGGCGCAGGAGATGAGAGTTTCCTGCGCCTTTTCTATGCGAATTTCACAGCAATGTGGCCTTGCTTTTGTGAAATGTCACAATCTTTGAAAACATGCACAAAAAAGCTTGACAAAAGGTCGGGGGGGGGTAAAATATGTACAAAGAATAAAAAGGAAGTGTTAATGTTGAAGAAATTATTGGCAATTGTTTTGGTTCTGGTTATGTTGATTGGAGTTGTGCCAGTGTTTGAGGCTGGGGCAGTGGGACACACAAGCTCACATGGAAGTTTAACCTATACTTCCGCAGGAAGTTTAGGGCATTATGTGGGCTGTACTTATTCCAGTTGTGACATTAACAGAGGCAGGCCACTTGATGTGCACAGCTTTAGCGGCGGTAAGTGCACCAACTGCGGGTATAGTCAAGTAACTGCAACCACTACCAAGGCAAAAACCACCACTAAGACAACGACTTCAACCACTACAGCAACAAAACCAACAGCGACGGCCACAAAGACTACGACGAAAGCAACCACAACAGCTAAGACAACTGCAAAAGTAACTGCAACAACTAAGACAACCCAAAAAGTAACCGCACATGTCCATGATTTGTATTATGTTCAAAATGGCAATACGGGGCATAAGGTGAAGTGCAAAACCTGCTCTATAGATGCTCTTGACGTACATACTTATGTTAACGGAGTTTGCAGCCTTTGCGGTTGGAAGTATGTAGCGGTTCCAACGACTACTACCAAAGCAACAATAAACTGTCCACACTTACGTCCAAGCGGAGCAAACAGAAGGCTGGTTAAAGCTGCCACTAAAACATCTCATGGAAGCGAGGGAATGTATTGCTTGGATTGCAACGCAACCTTGGCTACATATGTTATTCATTATTGGGAAAATGGCAAGTGTACTGTTTGCGGTGCATTGCAGAATACTACTCTACCAAAGATAACTACGACCACAACATCGGTAAAAACTGCAAATCCTAAAAAGGATAGTAAAGCCAAGGATACGCAAGAGTTTCTCCTTTCGTTAGCAGAGGATCTTGGGTATACTGTTATAGGTGCTATAATAGTCACTTACCCTGCAAACAGTTCAGAAAGTGAAATTACTTATACAGCAACCGTGCCTTATGATGTTAACAATTATAAATGGGGTATAATAGGTTCTCCTTATAAAGGAGAACGAGGGTGGCTTGATGATGATTGGAGTACGATCAAGGGTACAAGTCAAACAATGGTAAATAGAACCCATACTTTTTCTGTAACGGGTACAGTTACAGCGAGTGCTACGGCAGAGGCCGGAATTATTTTCGCAAAGGCCAGTGCCACTCTTTCTATTTCTGTCGGAATTACAGATTCTAATAGCACAGGGATTTCCAAATTCTACAGCGTTGATCAAAACGAATTAAATAAAGGCAATCAATGGGTAAGAATAGCCACAAGGTGCGATTATCAGGATAAGGGCGTTACAGCAGATGTTCTTTATTTATCAGCTAGCATTACATATAAAAAGAATGCTCAAGGAGCGTGGGTAGAAAAATCAAGATCTGGGATAAAAACATCTAAAAAGACCGCAACTATAAGCAAACTCTCCATTCCAATAAAAGATTCTATAGTTGTAGGTAATTATTATGCAAAAGAAAGATACTCTGGTGATACGGAAAATGCAGATGATTATTTGAACTCTTAAGAAAGGTAAGGGATTAGGAATGAAAGCAAAAAGAATTTTTATATGTATACTCTTACTGTTTTTAATAACTATTAGCTTTTCATCATGTAAAAGCAAGGAAGTGTCTGATGTTACCTCTGACGAAATAACTATAAATGATGTAGTTAATCAGTCTCAGTTTATGATTCCAAGCTTGACAGAGCAATATGGTGACAAGATAGATGTACAAATTATTGAACGTGGAGCATCAATGGTCATCACCTTTACTTATAAGGTTGACATAGACAATGACTATGCTGCTGAAAATCTTGAAAGCTTAACAAAATCACGGGATGCAGAACATCAAAATACAGTTGAAAAGATGAAAGAACTGGGGCTAACTGATTCTTCTCTTATTCTCGAATACTACACAAAATCAGGCGAACTAATCTACTCAAAAGAATACAAATAACCCACCAACAGGGGCTGCGGCAAAAAACACCGCAGCCCCATTTCTCATTATCAAATTTACAAAAAATCACATTCCAAATTTTCTTTCGTCTTAATTAAATATTTTGAGGAAGAATAAGCTTTGGAGGTGAGAAAATGAAAAAACTCAAAATTTTAAGCTTATTATTCGCATTTGCATTTATCTTTTCTATTGCGGCCTATGCCGCTCCTAAAGTCCACACAGTTGCCGCAGGAGACACCATGTGGAAGATAGCCGTAAGGTATGAGGTCGGCCTCTCAGAGCTTGCCAAGGCCAACCCACAGATAAAAAACACAGCCCTGATTTACCCCGGGCAGAAGATAGACATCCCGGACGCAGCCCCTCTGCAAAATTTGGAGGATGAGGTGTTCAAGCTGGTTAACAACGAACGCGCCAAGCAGGGCTTGCCCGCATTAACCTACAACTGGCAGGCCGCAAGGGTTGCAAGAATTAAATCTGAGGATATGATACAGAACAATTATTTTGCCCATGAATCCCCCGTTTATGGCTCGCCCTTTAAAATGATGGAAAGCTTTGGCATCAAATTTTCAGCCGCAGCTGAAAATATAGCCTATGGCCAGCGAACCCCTCAGGAGGTAATGAATTCATGGATGAACTCCCCGGGGCACAGAGCCAATATTCTTAGCAGAAACGTAACTCAGATAGGCGTGGGCTGCGCCAAAAAGGCAAACGGAACACTCTATTGGACTCAGGAATTTTTAAAGCCTATTTAGCACGGAAGCTCGTAGGGGCAGAGCTGCGTCTCTGCCCGAGGGTTGCAAATTTTTCTAGTTCATGGGCAAGGGCAGAGACATAGCTCTGCCCTACATAAATCCATGCCTATTTAGGCCGAATCAAGACTAACGCAAAAAAGCTCCGCCTGAATTCAAGCGGAGCTTTTGCTTATAGTTTATTAAGGAAGATTAATTTTAACTGTTTTCTCGTCCAATGCGGCAGTGCCGCCGAATACATAGGCAGTGTCAGGGTTAATTGCGGCGATTGCGGCTTTTACATTAGCGAAGGCCTCGCCGTTTTGAAGCAGATAAAGCGGTGCGCCAATTCTGGCGGCAAAGGCAGAGCCTGCCAGTGCATCGGGGAAGCTTGTGCCTGTGGTAAAGCTTATGGCCTCGCCTGTGAAAATTTCTGCGTATTCCTTGTTGATTTTAACGGCAGTTTCGTAACGGTTTATGCCTGCAATGCGGTTTACCTTTAAGCCCTGAGCTTGCAGCTTACCCGCTATGGTTGGGCTAATAAGGCCTGTTCCGCCCAAAATAACCACGTTTTTAATGCCTGCTTTTTTGATGTATTCCGCTGTTGCTGCCTCCAGATTGTTTTTATTTGTGGAATTGGTGAAGAGTATGGGTTGCTCCAGTATAGCAGCAACAGGAGCGGCTGAAAGGGCGTCAGGGAAGTTGAGGCCGTCTGCTAGGAAGATAGTATCGAAAGCCTTACCCGCTTCTATCAGAGCGTCAGCTATGTCTACAGCGGTTTCGTAGCGGTTTTTGCCGGCATAGCGGCTTACATTAAGCTCTAATGCTTCAAGCTGAGCTGCGAATTCGGCTTTAACAACACTCTCTCCGCCTAAAATTATTACATTTCTGGCCTCAAGAGTTTGAATGGTTTCAATTACAGTGCTCTCAAGCTCGTCGCAGTTGTTTGTAAGCAGGATAGGGGCATCCAGAGCCTTTGCAAGGGGTGCGCCTGCCAGAGCATCAGCAAAATTTCTGCCGTAGGCTAAAATTACTGTATCGCTGCTCTGCCAGCCCAGCTTGGCTATATCGTTGGCCACTTCTATTCTGTTTAAATTGGATATGCGTATTATCTCTATCCCTTTTGCAGAGCTTATTGCTGTTTTTATGGGGGCAACTCCAGCCTTGCTATAAACAGTGATAGTGTCGGCCTCCACGCCGTTTACAAAGACAGATAGACTGCCCTGCCAATATACAACCGCTGCTATTTTGTGCCCGCCATGGCTTGCAAAATTAGCAGTTAGAGGCACTGCTCCGCTTGCGGAGGTGGCTGTAAAAGCGGCTGAGGCAAGTATCTCTATGCCATCATAGGGAGTTGTGTCATTAATGCAGCATTGCCTCTTACTTGCATATACGCAGGAAGAGCAATCGCAGGAGGTGTTAAACTGAGTGTCTCCGCCCTCTGCATAGGAGGTGCGGCCAAAGCATCCGGCCTCTTCAAAATAGAGGGGGAAGCCGTCAAGGAACTCGCTTAAATGCTCTTCTGTGTCGTATTCAAATAAGTAAGCCTTACCATTAATAGAGGCGGGAGCGTTGGTTAGGGTGTATTTAAGAGCAAGCTCTGTGGGTGTTCCCGTAACTGTGCTGGTGGGCGGATTCTTTTCCCAAGAGAGCACCGTCTTCATCTTCTTAGCTTGCTCCTCAGGAGCTTTAAGCACGGGGAAGCCGTCGTTTTTGCCTTCAACAATTTCCCATTCAAAAACCTTGTTAAGTGCGACTTCTTCGCCGTATTGCGCATATATGCCGCTTGCCACGGCCTCACGGCCGCCGTTAAGGGCAACAGCCAGAGTGTTGGCATTTGCTATATGCTCCACAGCAGGCTCTGTGCCGCTCTCTTCAAAGCCGCCTATGGCTAAGCTCTCGTCTGTAATGTAGTTGCGGCTTATATCATATTTATCAGCAGGATTGTAAACATAGCCGAATAGTGCGCCTGAGTGGCTGCTCTCAACCTCTCCCGGGGCTATAATTGAAACTGTGCCTTTATAGTAATTGTTTATTGCAGCATCGTTTAAATAGCCTGCAAGGCCGCCTGCGTATGCAGCATTGGCATAGCTGCTCTCGGTTACAGTTAAGGTTATTTTTGATCTTGAATAGCTGTTGTGCAGGCAGAAGAAGCCGCTTAGCTTTTCCTCTGCGGAGATAGTGCCCACAATTCCCCCTACAAAGGCCGCTTCAACTGCGCCGTCGCCGCACACATTTAAGGCAAGCTTTGCAGCAGAGGAGGTGTTAACAAGCACAGAGGAGTAAGCTGCACCTGCAATGCCGCCCACGGCGGTAAGAGTTTGGTAGCTATTGCTTACCGTTGCAGAAACACAGCCGCCTGAAACACTTGCATCACTAATGGGCTTTAGCTCTGAGGCATAGCCCACAACGCCGCCCAAAACAGTGCCGCTGCTGTAGCTGTCTATGCTCTGTGTTGTTATGCTGGGAGTGTTAACTGTGATTCCCCTAAGCTCGCCGCCCTCGGCAAGCCCCACCAGTGCGCCGCCTAATGAGACGCTTGTTGTAGCGGAGGAAGCCAGCACAACCTCAGGTGAGTTAAGTATAATATTGCTTATAGCTGCGTTTTGTGTGCGTGAGAACATAGCCGCAGCAGAGACAGTTGCCTCAAGATATTCCCACTCATCATTGTAGGAATAGCCTGAGCGTATAGCTGTGATTTGCTCTGTTGTGCCAAGATATACTGTGTCGTTTACCTTTAAATTAGAAATAGAGTGGCCGTTGCCCTCTAAAACAAAGGAGTCGCCCTCTGTGCTGCCTGCAAGGCTTATGGGCATCCATAGCTTGCCTGCAAGGTTTATGTCGCTCTCAAGCTGAATGTAAGCTCCGCTGCCGTTAAAGCTGCTTATGTAGGCAAGCTGATTACCGTTGCTTATACCATAGGGGGAGGAGGCTGTGCCCTCGCCTGTAATGCCTGTAGAATCAGCCACCCAATAGGCATCTCCTGCGCCTATAGTGGCGGTGATAAGGTTGCCTGCCCATGGGTAATATGCAGAGCCGCCGTAATTTGAGAACACCAGCACCGAAACCTTGTGAGCACCGCTCTCGGCAAAGGTGCCCTCTAAGCTCACATTGCCCTCAAGCTCATTATATTCGCTGGCAGAGCCTGTAAATGCTGTGGTAAATTCCTTAGTGCCCAGAATTTTAATGTCAGTGCCCTCATAGGGGACGTATCCGCCTGAGCTGTATTTCTCAAATGCGCCGTTTTCAAATATGAAATCATAATAGGCATTGTAGAGAGCCTCATCGTTGGCGTATTCCACAAGAACCGCAGTGTTGCTATAGCTCTGATTGCCCCAAGCTGTAACTCTGTAGCTAACATCGAAGCTAACGGGAGAGCCAACAGGAACAGTTGCAGGAGGTGCAGCACCCCAAGCAAGAGAGCCGGAGACAGCGGCTGTGCCGTACAGCTCAAAGCCCACCTTGATAATGCCAGCAGTCAGCTGCTGTTTGGGCACTGCTATAACATAATACATATGGTCAAAGTCAGCTACTGCGGTTTTGGTAAACAGAGCCTCACCGTATTTGCCTCTGTCGGAATACTGAGTGTAGCTTCTTAGGCCGTTTGTATCATTAATATAAACGGTAAAGTAATCGTCACCGTCGTCATAGGTGTTATCGCTTGTCCAATCGGCTATAAAATAGATGTTTGAGGCATCGTCATAAGCCCAGATATAGGCAGTGCCATCGGGGTGGCCGCTTATAGGGTGGGTTTTAAACTGAGCTATAGTCTCATTCAAGGGGTGGTCATAGACCCTGCCGTCAAGGGGTACTGTGCCTGTGCTCTGGCCCGGCCTGTAGCTGATAAGGGGGACTATCTCGTTATTTGCTCCCCTTGCTGCACCCAAAAGGAAGGGGTAGCCCGGGACATTTGCGGCCAAGGCAAGGCTTGGAGCAATTGCAGCGCAGCTAAACAGCATTGCCGCCGTAAGGACCAAGGCGAGCAGCTTTTTAAGGTTACTAAGGTTTATATTTTTCATGGAAGGGAGCCTCCTGTTACAAAAATATTACAAATCTGTCTGAATATGTAATATTTTACTCCTTTTTTTACAAAAATTCAATACATATTTGTAATTTTGTTGACATGAACAAAAATACCCTAAAATAAGCCGAATTGCCGCATTTATTGACAATGGCAAAGAAAGAGCTTACAAATTAGTCATTGCAAAAATGTAATAATTTAGTAATTTTGATAACAGATATGAAGTTTGTGCGTAAAATAAAAAACCGCTTGATATGGATTTTTCCATATCAGGCGGCAATTTTTTTGTAAATTAAGACACTCTATTTACTAACTAGTTTGTAGGGGCAGACCTATGTGTCTGCCCAGATTACCGTAAAAGTGCTCGTCTTTGGGCAGACACGTAGGTCTGCCCCTACAGTTCTTAGAAATACTCAATTACTTCGATGTGTTAACATCAGTCTTCTCCCTGAGCAAAGGCAGATCACCCTCTAAGCTCCAGCCGCCCTCTACCCTTTTAATGGGAATAACCAGCAGAGCCACTATTGTAAAGGCAAGCACCATGCTTACAGCCGCACCGCCCTCTGCTCCAAACCCACCGCCGTTAAGCCATTCCAATCCGGCGGTATTCTCTGAGCTCAGGATTCCCAAGGCAGGGTTGCCGCTCACATTTATGCCAAAAACCAAGCCCTGCACAACGTTCCATGCCAAGTGCATACCCACGCAAATCCAAATTGAGCCTGTTTTAATAAACAATAATGCGAATGCAACTCCTACTAACACAATGTTTGCAATAGAAAATATAGTTACATTTGCATTGCCCAGATGCAAAAGCCCAAAAATCACGCTGGGAATAAAGATTACAGCCCATTTATTCCTAGTGGTTTTAAGCAGGGTGGACATACCGCCTCTGCACAAGGCCTCCTCTACAAAGCCTGCGCCAAGTCCAAAGGCAGCAAATTGCAGCCAGAACAAGGGGCTTAGCACAACGTCAAAATCAAAGTCTGTTACCCGCACACTGCCTGTTACGTACATAATCAAATAGGAGAGGGAGAAGGTGGCTGCACCCAGCAAAAGGCCTGCTGCGAACATTCCAAGCCAGCGTTTGCCCACAAAGCCCAAGGAGTGAAAGCCCTTCTTGTACATAAGTTTAAACATAAGCCAAGGCACAAAGAAGCCGGCAAGCTGTCCAGCCAGATTTGCGATCAATAACAGGTTCTTGTCGCTCATAAGATACAATATGTCATCTGTCGATATGCTCCCGCCTGATGTTACTACCCATGCAATACCCCACACCACAGCAACTGCGGCAGCGGCTATGTTAGAAACGATAACATAGGCAAGGAACAAAATGGCTAAGCCCCAGCCGGAGCGCAGCTCGTTATACTTGTTGATAAATAGATTTTTCATTACAAATCCTCCTGATTGTTGTTTTTTTCAATTTTTTTGTTTCTTATATACATGCCTAAATCGGTGGCAACCAAGGCAAAATCAAGGATATAAAAGCCCAAAACATAGCTTATATTGCCATAAATAAGCTTTGCTGCAATTCCGCAGGAATATCCAAACAAAATAAACAGCAAAAACACCAAGCTCTTGCCTGCGACAGAACGTGCCTTGTAGGCCTTGTAAATAGAAAACGGCCAGGAAAGGCCAAAGCTGATAAGCATTAGAGCTTCAAGTAAATTTAGCATAGACACCATGCGTCAGTAACTCCGCACACAAAATATCTTGCGGTTTTCTGCGCCCTTTCTCGGTTATTTTAATTTTAATCCTCTTAAGGCTTGTTTATGCGCCCTTGAATAAAATATACCATACTTCATAACGAAATACAAGATATTTGAATTGAAAAAGCACAGTTTCTTCTCTACAAATTTTTATGAATAAGCTACAAAAATTTCATTTAAGGCCAAGGGGAACAAGAGGACAAAAAATGTATATTATCGCTTTTTATTGTATATTTCTGTAAATGTTGCACATTCTTGCTGTTGGAATATGAACGGTCTTTGTACAAACCTAGCCAATTTTAGTAAATTTGGCATAAAATGTTGATTTGTCTGTTGAATTGTGATATAATGTTGTAAAAGTAGAGAGATATTCATATTTTAGGAGGTTCAAAATGAGCAAAACAAGCACAAAGAAATTATGGGGTATTATATTAAGCCTTGCGGTTCTCGCTTCATTAATTATAGTTCCCGCAGGCCTCAGCGCACAGGCCTTGGGCTCACCGCCATTAGGAACGGCGGCTGTTGCGGCAGGCAATCAGTTTTCACTGGGGCTCAAGAGCGGCGGCAAGGTTATAACAGCAGGCTTGGAGCTTAAAGATAATGAGCTTATCTATCAGTGGACAGACATTAAAAAAATTGCCGCAGGCGACAAAAACGCTGTGGGACTCAAGAAAAACGGCACAGTAGTTGCTGTTGGAGATAACACCTATGGCCAGCTCACAGGCCTTGACGTATGGACAGACATAGTTGATATAGCTGCGGGAGCAGGTAATATCCTTGGAGTTAAAAAAGACGGTACAGTGCTTGCCTTAGGCAACAATGCAAGCGGTAAGAATGATGTCAGCGGCTGGGCAGATATAATCGCAGTAGCGGCAGGCGTTAACCACACAGTCGGTCTTAAAAAAGACGGCACAGTTGTTGCGGCAGGCAGCAATTCCAGCGGCCAGAGCAATGTTAGCGGCTGGACAGACATAACTGCAGTAGCAGCAGGTAACGTGCACACAGTCGGACTTAAAAAAGACGACACAGTTGTTGCGGCAGGCGGCAACGGCAATGGACAGAGCGACGTTGGCGAATGGACAAATATTAAGAAGATTTCAACAAGCTATACACATACAGTCGGCCTTAAAGAGGACGGCACAGTTGTTGCTGTAGGCAGCAATAATAACGGCGAATTGACAGTAAACGGCTGGACGGATATTAAGGATATATCCGCAGGCTACAACCACACACTGGCACTGGGCTCTAATACAGAGGCTTATGCTGTGGGCAGAAATGACGCCGGCCAGACAGACGTTGATTCCCTTGAGGGCTGGAAGGATGTTAAGGCAATTGCTTGCAGCGACTACCACACAGTTGCTGTCAAGCAGGACGGCACGGCTCTTTTCACAGGCTTGAATACATCCGCTCAGGGTGATTTGAGCACGTGGACAGACCTTGTTGGCATAGCGGCAGGGCAATATCACACAGTAGGCCTTAAAGCAGACGGAACAGTTCTTGCAACAGGCGAAACTACCTTTGGACGCTGTGCGGTAGATAGCTGGACAGACATAGTTGCTGTCTCCGCAGGACAGAAGTTCACAATAGGCCTCAAAAGTGACGGAACAGTTGTTGCAACAGGCGAAAATGGCAATAACCAGCTGGATGTTCTGGATTGGACAGACGTAAAGCAGATTTCGGCAGGCGGAAGATACAGCCTTGCTTTGACAAATTCAGGTGAGGTTTTATTCACAGGCGACACAACAAGCATCAATCCCCTTGATTTTGCCGCATGGACAGATATAGTTTACGTCTCGGCAGGTCAAGACCATGCCGTGGGCATTAAAAGTGACGGAACAGTTGTGACAGTTGGCGCAAACGGCGACGGACAGTGCAATGTTTCAGCATGGACTGATATAATTGAAGTCTCTGCAGGCGGCAAGCACACAGTAGGACTAAAGGCAGACGGCACTGTGGTTGCCACAGGCAGCAATAACAAGGGTCAAATCAACGTTGGCGATTGGGGTGATGTTGCAGGTGTAGCTGCCGGATACGACCACACCGTAGCCCGTTTAAAGGATGGCACTACTATTTCTGTAGGTAACAATACAGACGGACAGGGCGACATAGTCACACGTTTAGCATGGAATCTGCTTGACCCATGGGACCCCGATTTAACAAGACTTTGGGGCGGCAGACGTGTGCAAACAGCTATAGATATTGCACAAAAAGGCTGGCTCGAGGGTGCTAATACAGTAATTCTTGCCGACGGCCGAAACTTCCCCGATTCATTGGCGGGCGGCCCTCTGGCCTATCATGAGGATGCTCCTATCCTTCTTACAATGAACACAGCAGCAGGCCTTGAGGCAGATGTTGCAGCTCAAATTGCAAGCCTTAAGCCCACAAAGATTATCATTTTAGGCGGCGAGAGCTCTGTTAGCAAGGGTATAGCCGAGGATTTGGCAAAGAAGTACACCGAGGTTAAGCGTTTGGGCGGTGCAAACCGTTATGAAACCGCTGTGCAGGTAGCTGAGTATTTTGCTCCCGATGCCACAGCTGCATTCCTTGCAGATGGTCAGGTATTCCCCGATGCACTTACTATCAGCCCTGTTGCTGCTGTACTTGCAAGCCCAATAGTCTTCACTCCTGATTCAAGTGAGGTGCTTCACCCTGTAACTGCAAGCTATTTGAAAAAGTCTACAACTAAAATTACAGCTATTACCCTGGTTGGCGGCGGAGCATCTGTTCCAACAGCTGTAGAGGATAGCCTAAAGAGTGACTATACAGTTGAAAGAGTTGCAGGCGATAACAGATATAAAACCGGTATAGCTATATATCAGCGTTATTTTGATGAGATATTCGAGCCCAGTGATACAGTTTGCTTGGCCACAGGTGCAAGCTTCCCCGACGCCTTAACAGGCAGCGTGTTTGCTGCTAAGCGTTCGGCTCCTATATTCCTGCTTAACAACAGCATAGTTGAGGAATACCTCAGAATTGAGCTTCTAGGCACATGGGCAACTCACTTCTTTGTGTTTGGCGGCGGAGCTTCTGTCAGCACAGATAACGCTCTTGCATACACAGATATATTAACCATTCAAGAGTAACCCTAGCTTGTATTCTTTTTGGGCAACAGAAATTGCACCCTCTCCCGCAATTTCTTTGTCTCTAAAATAGAATTAACTGCAGCAAAAGCCCTTAGTACGGTGAAAATTGTACTTGGGGCTTTTGTATTTCTTTGTTTATTTAAAAAATTTATATTTTAACACTTTACATAATAAGGCGATTTTGGTAAAATTAATAATAACGATAATAACAGGAGGAGGCAGGGGACTAAACCCTTGCTATGAAGTATATGCAAAAAAAATACAACAGGATACTCCTAAAGCTAAGCGGGGAATCCCTTGCGGGCAATAATAAGTTTGGGCTGGATATGGAAGCCGTAACGCAAATTTGCGCCGCAATCAAAAAATGCACAGACCTTGGTGTAGAAATAGCTATAGTTGTTGGCGGCGGCAACTTTTGGCGAGGCAGAACCTCCGGCAGCATGGACAGAACCCGTGCCGACCACATAGGAATGCTGGCCACGGCCATGAATGCCCTTGCTGTAGCTGACGCTCTGGAGTCTCAGGGGGTAACAGTCAGAGTGCAAACGGCCATTCCTATGCAGGCTGTAGCTGAGCCTTACATAAGGAACAGGGCAGTGCGGCATCTTGAAAAGGGGCGGGTGATTATTTTTGGCTGCGGCACAGGCAATCCCTTCTTTTCAACAGACACAGCGGCCTCCTTGCGTGCCGCCGAAATCGAGGCTGATATAATCATGAAGGCCACTATGGTAGACGGCGTTTATGATAAAGACCCAAAAAAGTTTGAGGATGCAGTCAGGTACGACACTGTTACCTTCAAAGAGGTGCTGGAAAAGGGGCTTAATGTAATGGACAGCACCGCTGCTGCCATGTGCAAGGATAACGGCATACCCATACTTGTATTTAGCATAGAAAACCCCGATAACATTTATTCCGCTTGCTGCGGCGAAAATATTGGAACAATAGTAAAGGAGGCATAACATTATGCAAGAAGTATTAAAAAAGGCAGAAGAAGGCATGATAAAGCGCATAGATGCGCTGGAAAAGGAGCTTAAAACCATTAGGGCAGGCAGGGCTAATCCGGGGATACTGGATAAGCTCTCTATCGACTATTACGGTGTGCCCACCCCTGTTAATCAAATGGCAGCTGTAAATGTGCCCGACGCCCGCACCTTGACAATTCAGCCATGGGATTCCGCATCTCTTGGCCTTATTGAAAAGGCCATAAATGCCTCAGACATAGGCATTCATCCGCAAAACGACGGCAAGATTATCCGCCTTGCCTTTCCTCCCCTCACAGAGGAGAGAAGAAAGGACATAAGCAAGGATATTCACAAAATGGGCGAGGAGTGCAAGGTTGCAGTCCGCAATGTGCGCAGAGATTCCATTGAAAAGCTCAAGGCTTTGAAAAAGGAGAGCACAATTACAGAGGATGACCTTAAGGACGGCGAGAAGAAGGTTCAGGAGTTAACCGACAAATACTGCAAGGAAATAGATGATGTTTCCGCAGCCAAGCAAAAGGGAATTTTGGAGCTGTAGAGCTTTAAATAAAAAGTAAGTAAGGACGCAGAAAGTCCCGTAAAATGTCTTGTGTAGGGGCTCTCTGGCACATGGTGCTGCAATGGCCAAAAAGGATTTAAGCAGGGCAAACCGCATTTTGCCCGAGCACATAGGCATAATAATGGACGGGAACGGCCGCTGGGCAAAAAAGCGCGGCCTTCCCCGCCCTGCGGGACATAGGGCAGGGGCAAAAAACTTTAGAACCATAACCAGATATTGCAACAGTATAGGCATTAAATATCTTACTGTTTACGCCTTTTCCACCGAAAATTGGCGCAGGCCTGTTGAGGAGGTTAACGCCCTTATGAAGCTCTTTAGGGAGTACCTCGAGGAGGCTCTGCGAGACTTTCGTGAGGAGAATATCCGCACACGCTTTATAGGGGATGTAACGGCCTTTTCGCCCGATTTACAGGCTCTTATTAAAGAGACAGAGGAGCTATCCTCTGATAAAACAGGCCTAACACTTAACATAGCTATGAATTACGGCGGCAGAACAGAGCTTTGCAGGGCGGTTAATCAGCTTATTGCCTCAGGCAAAAATGAAGTTAAGGAGCAGGATATTTCAAATGCCCTTTACACTGCAACTCAGCCTGACCCCGATTTAATTATACGCCCCAGCGGCGAATACAGGAGCTCAAATTTTTTGCTGTGGCAATCGGCATACAGCGAATATGTTTTTATGAATGATATACTTTGGCCGGACTTTACCACAGAGGATTTAGAAAAGGCTATAGATGAATATTGCGGCAGAAACCGCAGATACGGCGGTTTATAGTTAATTGAGTATTACCCACATAGGTCTGCCCCTACAGTTTTTTAAGAGATACCCAACTAACCGGTATAAGCCCCAATGAAAGGAGAGGTAAGAGGCCTAAGATACCTTTTACACCTGATATATGAAACAGAGGATAATATCTTCGCTGTGCGGAGTGGCTCTAGTGGCCTTTGTGTTCCTTTTAAACACGCCCTATCCCATAGGGCTTAATCTTATAATTGCAATAATATCTATTATTGCATTATATGAATTGCAAATTACTACAGGCTACATAAAAAACGCCGCCCTGACAAGTGTAAGCTTTTTATTTGCGGCAGGAGTGGCTTTTTTGCCATTTTTTGTAGACCACAACACAAAAATGGTGTTCTCTGTTATGGGAGTAATGCTCTTCCTTTTCATTGCTATCATGTTTTGGATTATGCTCAGGCATCACAGCTCTATAGGCTTAGATAAAATAGGGCTGGTGTTCCTTACAACCGTTATGATTAGCGCAGCATTTATGACCATGGTTATGCTAAGGGATAGGTTTGGTATTTTTCACGTTATCCTACTTATGGTTATGTCCTGGAGCACAGATATTTGCGCACTCTTTTCAGGCAAGCTATTCGGCAAGCACAAAATGACGCCCACAATCAGCCCAAACAAGACCATAGAGGGCGCAATTGGAGGGGTTATTTCCAGCGTGGTCATCACCATAGCGTTTGCTTATATTTATCAATTAATGTTTAAGGGCACTTGGACAAACGGCGTGCATGTCAGATTCTGGCCGCTGCTGATACTCAGCCTGTGCTGTTCACTTATATCAATATTCGGCGACCTCTCGTTTTCTATCATCAAAAGGCATTGCAATATAAAGGATTTTGGCAAGATTATGCCCGGCCACGGCGGGGTTTTGGATAGGTTTGACAGCATCATCTTTGTAAGCCCATTTCTGTTTTTATATCTGCAATTCTTCCTTGTAGTGATAAATTAACCCCCAAGGTGAATACTAATGAATAAGACAATTTCAATTCTAGGCTCAACAGGCTCTATAGGCGTGCAGGCTCTTGAGGTGGCAAGCAAGCTGGGGCTAAGAGTTTGCGGCCTTTCCTCCAATGTTAACATTGAGCTGCTGGAGGCACAAATAAGGCAATTTAAGCCGGCCTATGCCGCTGTTATGAATCATGAGGCGGCGCAAGGTCTTAAAATCAAAACAGCCGATTTGTCCACAAAAATCCTTGAGGGCATGGAGGGCTTTCTCCATTTGGCCGCTATTGAAGAGGCGGACATAGTGCTCAACTCTGTTGTGGGAATGGTGGGGCTTAAGCCCACACTTGCCGCAATTGCAGCGGGCAAGGATGTGGCTCTGGCCAATAAGGAGACCTTGGTTGCAGGCGGCGGCATAGTTATGGAGGCGGCAAAGGCCAAGGGCGTTAAAATTTTGCCTGTGGACAGCGAGCATTCGGCTATATTCCAGTGCTTGCAAGGGCTAAACAGCCCCAAGGAGCTTAAAAAAATCATACTCACAGCCTCAGGCGGCCCCTTTTTTGGCCGCAGCAGAGCAGAGCTCGCAGGTGTTAAAAAGGAACAGGCTCTAAAGCACCCCAATTGGGATATGGGCGCAAAGATAACCATAGATTCTGCAAGCATGATGAACAAAGGCCTGGAGGTTATAGAGGCCGTCTGGCTTTTTGGCTTGCCCCAGGAAAAGATAGATGTTGTGGTACATAGGGAGAGTATTATACATTCCCTTGTGGAGTTTGCAGACAGTTCCGTGCTGGCTCAGCTGGGGCTGCCGGATATGCGCATTCCAATACAATATGCACTGACATGGCCGCAAAGATACCCCTCACCCGCAGCAGAGCTGGATTTAGCCGCAATAGGCAGGCTTAGCTTTTACCCTCCTGATGATGCTGCGTTTGCCTGCTTGCCCCTGTGCAGGGAGGCAATAACAAGGGGCGGCTTGTATCCCGCAGCGGCCAACAGCGCAAATGAAGAGGCTGTTGCCCTGTTTTTGCAGGATAAAATAGACTTTTTGCAAATCCCTGAGCTGGTGGCCGAGGCAATGGAAAAATGCGGCCGCAGCGGCAGCTTTACACTAGAGGACGTGCTGGCGGTGGATGAAGCCTCCAGAAAAGAAGTAAAATATGCGCTTTTCAAAAATTAGATTGAGGTGATTGATATATCAGTTTTCATGACTATCCTAATAGCAGTTATATCCGTGATTCTGTTTTTGCTCATTATTGTAATACATGAGCTTGGGCACTTTTTTGCCGCAAAGGCCTGCGATGTCAAGGTTAATGAGTTTGCTATAGGCATGGGGCCTAAAATTTTAAAATATCAGGGCAAAGAAACTCTGTATACCCTCAAGCTTTTCCCCATTGGCGGTGCCTGTTATATGGAGGGCGAGGACTCCCCCTCAGGGCAGGTAGATGAGGAAGAGGCTTCCGATACTCCTAAGGAGGCCGAAAAAAAGGCAAAAGCTGAGGAGACGACAGGGCCTAAATATCTTGAGGTTTTTCCACGGGCTTTTTGCAATAAAAAGATATGGCAGCGTGCTATTATTCTGGCGGCGGGGGCTGTTTTAAATATACTTTTGGGCTTTGTTTTAATGGGCGTAGTTACCGCTCAGGAGAAGGAAGCATATACCTCCACCATTATTGCCGGCTTTGGTAAGGGTGCTGTGAGCAACGCAGAGGGCGGCTTGCAGGTGGGCGATAAAATTATAGCCGTTAACGGCTATAGTGTTTACTGTGCTCAAGATTTAGGCATGTCCCTTCAAATGGACGCAGGCAAGCCCATGGATTTTAAGGTTGTGCGTGACGGCAAAAAGCTTAACCTTAAGCAATTGTCCTTTAAAACAGAGCAAACACCTAAATGGGGCAAGGTGACGATTGTAGATTTTTATGTTGAAGGTATCCCCAAAACCTTTGGCTCATTTATCTCTCAAACCTTCAATAACACAATATCATACACACGCAGTGTTTATGAAACTCTGTTCCGGCTTATAACGGGCAGGCTTAGCGCAACCTCGGTATCCGGCCCTGTGGGCATAGCCGAGGGCATGACACAGGCAACCTCCCAGAGCTATCAGGCCGGCATGAGCGAGGGCGGCTTTGGCAAGGCCTTTGCCAATTCAATGAACACTGTATTAAATATCCTTGCGATTATCACGGTTAATTTGGGAGTGATGAACCTGCTGCCTATTCCCGCACTGGACGGAGGCAGGCTGCTCTTCCTTATTATTGAGGGCATACGGTGCAAGCCCATTAAAAATGAGGGCATGATTCACTTTATAGGCTTTGCCCTGTTAATGGTTCTTATTTTACTTGTAACCTTTAAAGATATTATTCACCTGTTTAAGTAACAAATATTACACTATAACCGAGGTGGTTCATATCAGAAAGTCACGCTCAATAAACGCAGGAACACTTACAATTGGCGGCGGTGCGCCTGTTTCGGTGCAATCTATGCTTAATATTCCTGCAAATGATATTGCAGGGAACGTGGCTCAGGCCCTAGAGCTTGAGCGTGCAGGCTGCGATATTATCCGCACGGCTGTGCCGGATTTAGCAGCTGTCAAGCTTATCTATGCACTAAAGGAGGCGGTTAAGCTTCCTATTGTCGCAGATATTCACTTTGATTATAAAATAGCACTGGAGTGCGTTGCTGCGGGCGTGGATAAAATCCGCATAAACCCGGGCAATATAGGCAGTGAGGATAGGGTTAAGGCTGTGGCCAAGGCCTGCTTAGCTAGGAATATCCCCATTAGGATAGGCGTAAACTCCGGCTCTGTTGAAAAGGAGATTCTGGCAAGGCACGGACATCCTACGGCGGCGGCACTCTGCGAGAGTGCGCTGTACCATGCCTCACTTTTAGAAAAGTTTGATTTTAACAGCATAGTACTATCAATAAAATCCTCTAATGTTAAAAACATGATAGAGGCCTACAGGTTAACCGCCGCCTCCTGCGAATATCCCCTGCATTTGGGCGTTACAGAGGCGGGCACAGAGCACATGGGCGTGGTTAAATCTGCGATTGGCATAGGCTCGCTTTTGGCCGATGGCATAGGCGAAACCCTTAGGGTGTCGCTAACAGCCGAACCTCTCAAGGAGGTGGCCGCAGGGCGGGATATACTGGCCGCTCTGGGCATGAGCAGGGGCGGAATCACCTTTGTTAGCTGTCCCACCTGCGGACGCACGCAAATTGACCTTATCTCCCTTGCAAACAGGGCACAGGAGGCTCTGCGTGACGTGCACAAGGAGATAACTGTGGCAATAATGGGCTGCGCAGTAAACGGCCCGGGGGAGGCACAGGAGGCCGATATAGGCATAGCAGCAGGCAAGGGCGGCGGCCTGATTTTTAAAAAGGGCGAGATAATCCGCAGGGTGGAGGAAGCGCAGCTTCTGGAGGCCTTGCTGAAGGAAGTTGCGCTTATTCCGGACGCACAGTAAAGGAGTATTACATTGGGTGTATTAAGTATAGTCAAGTCATTAATACAGCTTAAGCAGCTAAAGGGCGATATAGCGGCAGTTGAAGAGCTGCTTAATGCCTCAGGGCCAAGTGAGAACATAAGCGAGGAATTAGCCGGGGTTAGCATTGAGGTTATTACAGAGCTTGCCAAAAAGCTGTGTAATAAAACAGCCTTGCAAAAGATAATATTAAAATGCGGTGAGGAAGAATATCCCTTTCCTGCTGAAATTACATTTGAAACCCAAAACGGCATAATTGAAGCTGATTATGAGCTTCTCAAAAGCAAGCACCAAGAGCTTTACTATAAATATGAGGCCTTATGTGCTGACTTTTGCAATCAATATGAAGGTAACTCCAAGGCGGCACTTGAGGTGTTTGAACTGCTTTGCAACAGGCTCAACGCCCTTAATTGGAGCGGCATTTGCAAGGCTGATTCGGTTCGTGCCGTCTTAATATAAAAAGAGGAGAAGGTTAAAAAAGAACCGAGAAAGGGCGCAGGAAGCCAGCAAAATATTTTTAATAATGTTTTGTGTGCGGGCTCTCTGACACATGGTGTCAAGTATGTCTAAATCCGTACCACAATTTTTTGAAAAAGCCTTCAAGGATGGTTGCGCAGCTGTTTTAAGTAACAGCTGCGTTATCAAATTAAACTTAATACATAATCAAAGCGAGCTGGATGTGGATGCTGAATTTGCCTCCTATGTCCCGCCAAAGGAGCTTAAACAGGCCGAGGAGGCTATCGCCGCCGCCTATGGCCTTGTTAGTGCACACCTTAAGCCCCGCTTTAAGGACGTGCCCTTTACCTGTGAATATGTGCCCGATTTAATTGAGCTTGCACGTGAAACTATCCCCACAGTTAACGGTACATTAAACGGCTGCGAGCACTCCCTTGAGAATGGAGTGCTGAGCCTGGAGCTAAAGAACGGCGGGGCTTCGCTCTTGCAGGCCTCTAAGTTTTGTGAGAGGTTTGAAAGGCTCATCAGCTCACGCTTTGGGGTTAATTTAAAGGTGGAGCTAACGGGAGTAACGGCGGTTAATTCTGAGCAAATTAACAGGCCTGAATTTGCGCCCCCGCTGCAATCTGCAAAAACCGCAGGCTTAGTGTCAAGGCCGCCTGCAGAGCCTAAAAGGAAGCCCGCCGCTCCCAAAAAATTTATGCCCAACGAGGCCTACAAAAAGCAGGAATACAGCGGCGGCGGTGCATATACCTCTGCCGATTTGCCATATATTGACGAGGGCAGCATAGTGCTCTTTGGCAAAATGCCCAAGGAAAAGCCCGTGCGCTTGGCAGATGTTCAGCCTGATATAGGCTCTATAACCGTTTGCGGTGAGATATTCGGGCTGGAAAAGAAGCTAACCAAAACCGAAAAGTACATAATTGTCACCTTTAATATTACAGATAATACCAATTCAAATACAATTAAAATGATAGTAAAGGTGAGCCAGCAGGAGGCTGTGGACGAGCTTAAAAACGGCATGTATGTCCTGCTTAGCGGGGAGTATGAGAACGATAAATACGCACGTGAATACTGCATAAGAGCTAGAAATCTTGCTGTGGTTAAGAAGAAGCAAAAGCGTGATAACGCCTCTGTTAAAAGGGTTGAGCTGCATCTGCACACTAAAATGAGCATGATGGACGGCATGACTCAGGTTAAGGATTTAATAGAGCGTGCCTGCTCCTGGGGGCACAAGGCCATAGCCGTTACCGACCACGGGGTTTTGCAGGCCTATCCCGATGCTATGAATGCAATGCTCAAGCACCAGGGCAAGGATGATGAAATCAAGGTTATATTTGGCCTTGAAGCATATTATGTGGATGACAGCAGCAAATCGGTTAAGGGTGAGAGCGATTCGCCCATAAACGGTGAGTACATAGTGTTTGATTTAGAGACCACAGGCCTTAATGCCCGCACCGAGAGAATAACAGAAATAGGCGCAGTTAAGCTGCGTGACGGGGTAGAGCGGGAGCGTTTAAGCACCTTTGTCAACCCGCAAAAGCCCATTCCTGCCCTTATAACCGAGCTTACAGGCATAACAAATTCTATGGTGGCAAATGCCCCCTTAGAGGGGGAGGCATTGCGTGAATTCATAGCCTTTTGCGGTGAAAATCCTGTGCTGGTGGCTCACAATGCGGATTTTGACACTACCTTTATAAAAATGGCCTGCGAGAGGCAGGGCGTTGAATTTAGCTTTACAGCCGTTGATACTGTAGGGCTTAGCCGCTCTATGTACCCTGAATTAAAAAAGCACAAGCTGGATTCCGTTGCAAAGCACTTGGGTGTCCCGCCCTTTAACCACCATAGGGCAGTGGATGATTCCGACGCTCTGGCCAGAATCTTTGTTATAATGTGCGAAAAAATGCGGGAGGAATTTGGGGTTGAGAGGGTCAATCAAATTAACACAAGCCTTACAGCGGCCAATCCTGCCAAGCTTAAGGCGTATCATCAAATTATACTTGTTAAAAACATGGTGGGACTTAAAAACCTGTATAAGCTGGTTTCTAAATCCCATTTGGAATACTTCCACGGCAAGCCTAAAATTCCCAGAAGTGAGCTTGAAAAGTACAGGGAGGGGCTTATTCTGGGAAGTGCCTGCGAGGCAGGCGAGCTGTTTCAGGCCATATTCAGCGGCAAGCCGGAGGCGGAAATTGAGGCCGTAGCAAGGCAATATGACTTCCTCGAAATACAGCCCATAGGCAACAACTCCTTCATGGTGCGTGACCAAAAGGTGAGCGGAGAGGAAGAGCTGCGTGAGCTGAACCGCAGGATAGTCGCCCTTGGTGAAAAGCTGAATATACCCGTGTGCGCCACCTGTGACGTGCACTTTATGGATGCAGAGGACGAGGTTTATCGCCGCATTTTGGAATACGGTATGGGCTATAAGGATGCCGATACTCAGCCGCCGCTGTACTTCCGAAATACCGATGAGATGCTGCGGGAGTTTGCATATCTCGGCGAGGAAAAGGCCTATGAGGTTGTGGTGGAAAACACCAACAAAATCGCCGACATGGCGGAGTTCATCAGGCCTATTCCCGAGGGCACCTTCCCGCCTAAAATTGATAGCTCAGATGAGGATTTGCGGCGTATCTGCTTTGAAAGAGCACGTGAGGTTTACGGCAATCCGGAGCTGCCTGAGGTGGTTGAAAAGAGGCTTAGCCGTGAGCTGGATTCAATAATAGGCAACGGCTTTTCTGTTATGTACATGACAGCCCAAATGCTGGTTGCAGATTCTGTCGAGCATGGCTATCTGGTGGGTTCAAGAGGCTCTGTAGGCTCTTCCTTTGCCGCTACAATGGCGGGTATTTCAGAGGTTAATCCCCTTGCGCCGCACTATATCTGCCCCAATTGCAGAAGCAGCGAGTTCTTTTTGGAGGGTGAATACGGCTCAGGCTTTGATTTGCCGCCCAAGGACTGCCCCCACTGCGGAACTCCCTACAACAGAGACGGCCACGACATCCCCTTTGAGACCTTCCTTGGCTTTAAGGGGGAAAAAGCACCCGATATAGACCTTAACTTCTCCGGCGAGTACCAGAGCTTTGCCCATAAATACACAGAGAAGATATTTGGAAAACAGAATGTCTTTAAGGCGGGTACTATCTCTACCGTGGCGGAAAAGACTGCCATAGGTTATGTGTTAAAGTATGCAGAGGCGCACAATCTTGTGCTGCACAATGCAGAGATACAGCGGCTTGCAAGGGGCTGCATGGATGTTAAGCGCACCACGGGACAGCACCCGGGGGGCATGGTTGTTGTGCCTCAATATATGGATGTTTACGACTTTTGCCCAGTTCAGCACCCCGCAGACGACACGGATTCTGACACTATAACCACACATTTCGACTTCCACGCTATTCATGATAACATACTAAAGCTTGATATACTTGGCCATGATGTGCCAACAACCTATAAATATCTTGAGGAGCTAACAGGCGTGCCTGTTATGTCCGTGCCCATGAGCGATAGTAAGGTGATGAGCCTCTTCACCTCAACTGAGGCTCTGGGAGTTACTCCTGAGGATATAGATTCACAGACAGGCACCTTCTCCCTCCCTGAGGTGGGCACTCAGTTTGTGCGCAATATGCTTATAGATACAAGGCCGGCAACCTTCTCTGATTTGCTCCAGGTCTCAGGCCTTTCTCACGGCACAGACGTGTACAACGGCAACGCTAAGGAGCTTATAGAGAGCGGACAGTGCAAAATCTCTGAGGTTATAGGCACAAGAGATAACATCATGGTGTATCTTATACACAAGGGGCTTGAAAACGGACTTGCCTTTAAAATCATGGAAATAGTCCGCAAGGGCAACGCAAAAAAGCTATTAACCGAAGAGATGGTGGAGCAGATGAAGTCCTGCGGCGTGCCACAATGGTACATAGATTCCTGCTTTAAAATCAAGTACATGTTCCCCAAGGCTCACGCAGCCGCCTATATGATAGGCACACTGCGCCTTGGCTGGTACAAGGTTTATCATATGCTGGAGTACTACGCCGCCTATTTTACCGTGCGTAACGGCGAATTTGACGCCGAGGCGGTGGTTAAAGGTAGGGAGGCAGTCAAACGCCGCATAGCCGATATTTCGGCCATGGGCAAACAGGCCACCGCAACAGAGCAGGACATGCTTGCAAGCCTGCAAGTGGCAAACGAGGCCCTTGCAAGGGGTGTGGAGTTCCTGTGCGTGGATTTGTATAAATCCGATGCCTCACGCTATCTTATTGAAAACGGCAAAATACGCCTGCCCTTCTCGGCTGTCAAAGGCTTGGGAGAGAACGCCGCCGCAAAGCTTAAGGCCGCAAGGGAGCAGTACGGCAGCTTTATCTCTAAGGAGGATTTGCAGATACGGGGCAAAATATCACGCTCTATAATAGATACCCTAACAGAGGTGGGAGCCTTGGGGTCTATGCCTGTGAGCAGCCAGCTGACGCTGTTTTAATTCGTAATTCGTAATTCGTAGTGCGTAATTCGTAATTATTTTTATTTTAAACTTGGGAGGGGTTAGTATGTCTTTGTTGCAAGCTGTTGTTGTTGGGGTTAGTGTGCTTATTAACTCTGTGCTGCTTATTTTGGGGATTTGCCGTGTTAGAAAAGAGAGTAATCCTAATGTTATTAGGTATGCTGTGTGGTTTTATTGGGCTGGGCTTGTGTGCTCATTGGGGATTTGCGCCATAGCTGTTTTGTGCGCATTTACCGCAGCTGAAGATGAGGCTTGGCTGTCACTTTTCTTTCTGGCGGCCGATTCTATGTGCGTGCTCCTTTGTGTAATGGCGCATCTGTATAGAATAGAGATAGACGGCGAATACATTAACTATAGAGGCGAGTTTGGCGCAAAAGGCCGATATGCAATAAAGGATATTTACATTAAAGGCTATACCAGATACGGAGTAAAACTGCAATGCGGCAAAAAACGTATCCCTTTAGAATACGCCAAAAATAGGGAGCGGCTGCTGGAGTTGGTTGCAGAGAACCCCATGTCTATTACATCCAAAGAATCAAAGGCTAAATCCAATGTGATTACCATTGCTAAATCAGAATTTTGGGCTTCCTTGGTTTTGCTTGCGGGTGCAATTGGAGGTGTTATGGTGCTCATTTTTTCTGAGGGCTTAGAGCTGCCGGAACAGCTGATGCTGTGCATTCTATCTATGCTCTTTGGCGCAATTGGCATTTTTGGCTTTTTACAGGCTAAGAATTTTAGAATCGAAATAGAGGGCGAGCACATTAACTACACTACAAGCTTTGGCAATGTTTACAAGCTGCACATAGACGAAATTAAAATCACGGGTAAAATAAGTGTGCTGCTGATTCTTACATGTAATGGCAAAAAGTTTTATTTAAACTCAGAGGCAAAAAATGTTGAGGTTTTGCTGGAAAAGCTTGCAGCAAATAGCGAGGAAGAAAACGATTGATATTTCAATAAATCGCAAAGGAGAGCTTACCATGCTTATACAAATTTTGGTTACTGCAATAAGTGTTGCAATGCTTTTGGTGCTTATAATAATAGGCATAAAGGCAAAAGGGGATGAAGGGGCTAATGTTATAAGGAATACAAAGGTTGTGTATTGGCTAGGTGTAGTGTGTACGTTCGCAATATGTGCTATGGCGATTTTGTTGGCATTTGCGGGTGAAGACTATGAACGGATATTTGCTATTCCGCTTCTTTTATTTTCTGTAGTGGGCATATTTTTGTGCGTTATGCACTTTAACTACAAAATAGAAATTGACGGCGAATACCTCAACTACCGCAATCAATTTGGAATAAAATATAGATTCCCTATAAAAGATGTTTATATTGACCGTTACGTCTACGGTGGGACTAGGTTAGCCTGCGGCAAAAGGCGTATCCCTATAGTGAATTCAGATAAAACAAAAAAGTTAATTGAACTTGTTGAAAACAATGAGTGCCCTTTTCCACGTAATATTGTTAAATTCTCCATATGGTATAAATTGTTTTTTCTTGTGATGAGTGCTCTTTCTATATGGTTTGTCTCGTGGTTCTTTCTTACGCAAATGCAGGGATTCGGTTTGTATGATATTATAGTTTACGCAATGGTTGCTCTTGTTGTTTTGAACGTGTTGTGCCTTTCTATACGTTCAATTAACCTCAAAATAGAATTGCGTGAGCATACCATTATATACCGCACAGCCTTTGCAAATGAATATGAAATACCATATGAAGAGATAGAGATAAAAAGGGTGATAAACGGCAATTTTGTGTTTAAATACGGCCAAAAACGCTTTTATGCACTAACAGAGGCAAAGAACTTTCAAGTGTTTTATATAAAGCTTGCGAAAGTTAAAGAGGAACAAGAGAAAAAAAGAGAGGCTATATCCGATGGATAATATTAGGCTCTAACTGTTGAGAAAATGCGCACAAACAGCCTAATTACGAATTAACTACGGAGGTGTACTGTTATGTCTATGCTGCAAACTGTTATTATTTGGGTAAGCGTTGTTGTTAACTCAGTGCTTATTATTTTGGGTATTTGCTTTGCTATAAAGGTTAAACCTAATGTTGTTAGGTATGCCCGATGGATTTATTGGTTTGGTGTTGCAAATACCATGTTATGTTGCGTTGTTGCCTTTGTTAATACTATTAATGCAACAGAGGAGGAGCTTTTTATGTCCATATTTGCTTGGGCTTTCTCTCTTCTGGGAATTATGTTGTGTGCTATTTACCTTAATTATAAAATAGAAATAGACGGCGAATACCTCAACTATAGGGGTGAATTTGGCAAAAAGCATAGGTTCCCCATAAAAGATATTTACGTCGAGCATTGGAATCACTGGATAATGCTATTGGCTTGCAATAATAAAAGATTTTCAATTACACGGTACTCTGTACACGGAGAAAAGCTGTATGAACTTATAAAGAACAACAAGAACACAAACTATTTTGTAAGGATACATAAGGCAATAGCATGGCTTAGTGCCTTTGGAGGTGCAGTCTGCATTGCATTGTTGGGGATTATCCTTTACAACATGATAACCGATGTAAACTTTGTAGAAGAAGGCGAGCTTTTGGATTATGCCATTATAATGTCTGTAATTCTTGCATTTATGATATTCTGTATAGGTGTTATAGTAAGAGTAATCAACTTTGAAATAGAGCTGCGTGAGCATACATTTTTGTACAGAACAGCCTTTGGCAGGACATATGAAATACCATATAAGGATGTAAAGGTAAAAAGGTCTTTAAGTGGTAAGCTGCTTATAAAATACGGCAAACAACGCTTTTATGCGCCTGTTATAGCCCAAAACTTCTATGCCTTTCAAAGCAAGTTTGAAGATCAGTACTAGTATATTGTAAAATCAAAAAATGCACATGCCACCTACAAAACATAAAGATTTAGACCTTACAGAGTAGTAGGGGACGATGTCCACATCGTCCCGTTTTCCCGAAATCCGCAGGTGTTCACGGGATGATGTGGACATCATCCCCTACTAGAAGCAAGAGGCTAGAGGCCAGAAGCTAGAAATTGCCCAGTTGCAGTTCCTGCCATAAATTAAGCTTAAACTACTTTTTAATCAAAATTTGCGCAGCAAATCCACCACAATTTTCAACTTTCAATTTTCAACTTTAAATTACACATATGTAAACTTCTTATTAACATATCACCTCGCCCGCAAAGCCCATATCTTAGCCATTTTCAGCCCGTAAAACTTCGCCTAAAATCACGCAAAATTTGACTTTTATGAGGGAATATGCTATAATAACCTCACGGCATTAGCGGCAATAAATTGCCGATGCCTGAGAGAACATTGTTACGATTAGAGGTTAGCACTGCGTGCCTTTGTGTAATAATATAACTCTGAATTAGGTATCTCAAAAAACTGATAGGGGCACGGCACACCACACCGTGCCCCTAATATCTTGTAAAATCAAAAAATGCACACATTTCGTAGGGGTCACGGCTTGCCTGACCCAAGGTATGAGCTAGGATAAAACGGGTCAGGCAAGCCATGCCCCCTACAACATGCAAAGCCTAAAACCTTAAGAGCACCAACCCAAAGAAAGAAGGGCAACAGCCTATGAATAATAAAATCAAGCTTTTAACTACAACAGAAGCACCCGCCGCCGCACGCCTTGTCTGGGAGGTTTTTGCGGAGTTCGTAGCTCCTGCCTATGCCCCCGAGGGTGTCAAAACCTTCAACGATTTTATCGCTGTGAATTCTCTGTGCGGGCGCATAGAGAGCGGCGCAATGCTCATTTGGGGCTTTTTTGAAGAGGGAGTGTTGGCGGGGGTTCTGGCCGCCGAGCCAAGAGGGCACATCAATCTATTTTTTATTAAAAAAGAATATCACAGAAGAGGCATAATGAAAGCTCTGTTTGCGGAGCTTAAGGCCTATCTGCTGGAATTAGGCGGCGTGGAGAGGGTCACAGTTAACGCCTCACTGTATGGCAGCGGTGCCTATGAGCGGCTGGGCTTTGCTCCAACAGATACGGAGCAGCTGCGTGACGGTATCCGCTTTATCCCCATGGAATACGAGCTTGCCTATTCCCAGGTGAGCGAGGCTCAGCTGGCAAAGCTGGAGGCACTTACCGCCTATATCAAGGGCTTGGGCAGTGCCGCCGTGGCCTTTTCCGGCGGCGTGGATTCCACCTTCCTGTTAAAGGCCGCACATGACGCTCTGGGGGAGCAGGCCATAGCCATTACCGCACGCTCAGAATCCTTCCCGCAAAGGGAGCTTAACTTTGCAATTAAGTTTTGCGAGAGCGAGGGCATAAGGCACATAGTCTGCGATTCTGAGGAGCTGGATATAGACGGCTTTGCGAAGAATCCCCTTAACCGTTGCTATCTATGCAAAAATGAGCTGTTTTGCAAGATATGGAGCATAGCAAGTAAAAATAACATAGCCAACGTGCTGGAGGGCTCCAACACAGACGATACAGGCGACTACCGCCCGGGAATGCAGGCGGTTAAGGAGCAGGGAGTTAAAAGCCCATTGCGTGAATGCGGACTGAGCAAGGATGATATTCGTGCGCTTTCAAGGCATCTGGGCTTGTCCACATGGAAGAAGCAGTCCTTTGCCTGTCTCTCCTCCCGCTTTGTTTACGGTGAGGAGATTACACGGGAAAAGCTAAAAATGGTGGAGGAAGCGGAGCAGCTACTGCTGGATTTAGGCTGCACTCAGGTTAGGGTGCGTATCCACGGCAAGCTGGCAAGAATAGAGCTAAAGCCTGAGGAGGCACTAAAGCTTATGCAGCAGCACAGCGGGCAGGTGCATGAGGAGTTTAAGGCTCTGGGCTTTGAGTATGTCACACTGGACTTAAAGGGCTACCGCACAGGCAGCATGAATGAAACTATTGGGAGGGTGTAAAGATGGATAAATTTTATAGGTGGAGTGCAAAGCACAGGTGGTATATAACCATTGCTTATAATATAATATTTTGGATTCCTATAATAATTTCGTTGCTGTTAGGGGCTCTTTTTGACTTTTCTTTTTATGTTGTATACTTTCTGTTAATATTTCCTACCTCATTAATTTTTTTAATTTATTTTCCTAAAAAAGCAATTGATAAGGCAATTAAAAAGTTGGATGCTAACTGTGACCCATATCCTTTGCTTGAAACTGTAAATGAACAATTAACATATGTGCGATTAAAATCATTTGTTACTGTATTACAGCAATATAAAGGGATTGCCTTAGCTTTAACAGGCCAGTATGCCGAAGCCCTAGAAATTGCCTGCAAAAACAATCTTGAAGCAAAGAGGACACCAATACCAACACAGATAGCTTACTGCATTGATTTAGCAGCTCTGTATACAGAAACTGGTGATTATTCAAGTGCTGCATTGTGTTTTAATAAAGCAGATCAGCTACTTTCGTTAAAGCTAAGCCCGCATGTAAAAAGTTCTTGTTTAATCGTCTATAATTTGAACTTTGCAACATATAAAATCTATACACAACAAATTGGTGAAGCAAGTGTTCTTGTAGATTCAATCAACGACAGTAACTTTGGAGTGCGATCTTTAGTTGATCTGAATCTGCTTAAATCAAGGCTCTTAATAGCCCAAAACAAGCCCCAGGAGGCACTGCCTGCTCTTAGGTATGTAATAAATAACGGCAACAGACTATATGCAGTAACAGAGGCAAGAGAGTTACTGGCTGGTATTGAAGGGGTGCAACAAAATGATTGACATATTGTATCCTATAAGATACAATAATATAAAGGAGTATATTAATGAACAGCTCTTGGGAAATCATATACTATGAGAAAGCAGATGGTAGTGTTCCTGTGGAAGACTTTATCAACACTCTTACAGTGAAACAAGCGGCAAAGACGAAGTGGGAGATTGACATGCTTGAACAGTTTGGCACAGCACTTACAATGCCGTACGTGCGGAAAATTTCAGGGGAAAAATATAAAGGGCTTTCCGAGTTGCGCATTCAATTTGCGAGTGATATTTCAAGAATATTCTATTTTTTGCCCATTGGAAAACAAATTGTACTATTACACGGCTTTGTAAAGAAGAGCCAAAAGACACCATCAGGAGAATTAGATATGGCACTTAAAAATATGAACGATTATTTAAGGAGGAATGAGCAATGAGAACACATGCACAAGTTTTTGAAAAGTTTATGGATAATCCTGAATTTGTGGAAGAATATGAGGCTCTGCGCCCTCACTATGAAATAGTTGCGCAGGTTATCTGTGCAAGAAATGAGCAAGGTTTAACGCAAGAGGCATTGGCAGAGCGCACGGGAATTCAGCGCAGCAATATTAGTCGCCTTGAAAGTGGAAATTATAATCCGTCTGTGGACTTTCTTACCCGTATTGCACAAGGCCTTGGCTTGGAACTTCACATTGAATTTCGTGAGCCTGCTATTGCAAAGGGGAAAACCAATGACTGAATGGACAGAAATTATAATAACAGTAAACATCAAAAACATTGAAACCGCCGCAGATATAGCCAACATGGCCGTTCCCTACGGCATCTATATTGAGGATTACTCCAACTTGGAGGCCGAGACAATGGAGATAGCTCACATTGATTTAATTGATGAGGAGCTTATTGCAAAGGACAGAAGCAAGGGCTTGGTGCATATCTACATCAACTCAGAGGAGAACCCCGCCGAGGCGGTCTCCTTCCTCAAGGAGCGTTATGAGACCGTGGGTATCCCCTTTGAGCTGGAGCTTAAGGGCATCAATCAGGAGGATTGGGCGAACAACTGGAAGAGCTATTTTAAGCCTATCAACATAGGCGAAAAGCTGCTTATCCAGCCCACCTGGATTGAGGATGCACCCAATCAGGGCAGAGCTATCCTGCGCATAGACCCGGGCATGGCCTTTGGTACAGGCGGGCACGCCACAACCAAGCTATGCATGGAGGCTCTCGAAAACCACACCCACAAGGGCGCAGAGGTTCTGGACGTGGGCAGCGGCAGCGGGATACTCTCAATTGCCGCACTGCTGCTGGGCGCAAAGGCCGCAACAGGCGTGGATATTGACGCCGTGGCAGTGCGCACAGCCAACGAAAACGCCGCATTAAACGGCTTTTCACAGGAGCAGTGCCGCTTTGTGCATGGGAATCTAACCGAGAAGGTGAGCGGCCGCTTTGATGTGGTTGTGGCCAACATAGTTGCAGATGTGATAATCTACTTCACGCCGCAGGTTGCAGGCTTTATGAGCAAGAATGCGGTGTTTATCACCTCAGGCATTATTGATACCCGTGAGGCGGAGGTGCTCGCAGCCCTTGAGCAAAGCGGATTTGAGGTGCTTGAACGAAAAGAGGACGCAGGCTGGGTGTGCATTGTCTCCAAGGTTGATTGTGAATAATCGCTTGCTCTGTAGGGACAGACCTACGTGTCTGCCCAAATGCGGGAATTTTACGGCAATCCGGACAGACACGCAGGTCTGTCCCTACAACGTTTAGAGGTACTCATTATGCATTGTAAATTAACTATCTTTACCCCCACCTACAACAGAGCGGAGCTGCTCACACGCACCTATAAAAGCCTTTGTGGGCAAAGCTGCAAGGCTTTTAAGTGGGTTATTATAGACGATGGCTCAGCAGATAACACAGCAGAGCTTGTATGTGAATGGATAAGGGCTGCAAGCCTTTCAATTGAGTACTATTACAAGCCAAACGGAGGTATGCACACAGCCCATAATCTGGCCTATGAAAAGCTTACAACAGAGCTGAATGTGTGCATAGATTCCGATGATATTATGCCCCCCGATGCAGTAGAGAATATCCTAGCCTTTTGGCAGGCTCACGGAGACAGCTCCTGTGCAGGAATAGTGGCTCTGGACGCCGATTTTGAGGGCAAGGTTCTGGGGGACATGCTGCCCAAGGACGGCACAAAGGCCACCATGATGGAGCTTGAGCATAAATACAAAATCAAGGGTGATAAAAAGCTCATCTACCGCACAGAGCTGATAAAATCCTTGCCTCCATACCCCGAATTTGAGGGCGAAAGGCTTGTGCCTCTGAGCTATAAATACCGCCTTGCAGATTTGCAAGCACCCTTGTTGGCTATGAATAAGATTGTCTGCAATGTGGAATATCAGGCGGAGGGCTCGTCTAACACCATAGTAAGGCAGTATTTTCAAAGCCCAAGGGGCTTTGCCGAATACCGCAAAATGTGCATGTGTAACAGTCTTAGCTTCAAGCGCAGATTTATAGACTGCGCACAGTATGTTGTAAGCAGTATTATATTAAAAAATAAAAAATTCCTGCAAGAATCGCCAAAAAAGCTGTTAACTTTAATGGCTATCCCCGCAGGGGTAGTGTTGTATTTTTGGTTTAAGCACAAAGCTTTTTTAAATTGAAAATTGAAAGTTGAAAATTGTGGTGAATTTGCTACGTAAATTTGATTAAAAAGTAGCTTAAATTTTCATCGCAGCCCTGTCTCCCTCTGCGAGGAAGCTAAAGGACAGAGAAGAGTGAAAAGTGAAGGGTGAAAAGTGAAAAGTTGTGGCAGATTTGCTATGCAAATTTTGATTAAAAATTAATTTAAACTTAATTTATAGCGGGAGCTGCGACTGGGCAAATTCTTACCTCTTATTTCTTGCCTCTTGCCTCTAATTCGGCCTTTTTATCTCCAAATTCCAACATAAGTGAGGCTATTATTTTTTGTGAGGCAACCCTTGCGGAGTTTGCCCCCACGGCAAGGCGCATTGCCAGCAGAGCCATCTCCTGTGGGGAGCTTTGGCTCTCAAGGTGTGTGGGCTGGTTAAGCTCCTCCCGCATAGATTCCAGCGACTCCTTTTGCATCTCGCAAAACTCCTGATACACCTGCGGAATTTCACCCTCATTTATTAAAAATTCCAGCATCCTGTGCAAATCCTGTATAGGCAAAATCTGCTTTAGAGTGCAAACTATGCTAAGTATAGAAAGGTGCTCCTTCGAATACTTCTTTTTAACTGTTTTGGGCACAACACCATCCTTGATATAGTTGTTTATCATGGAGGGGGTCACTATTTTTTCCTCAGAGGTGAGCCTAAAAACCGCAACCTGACGTTCCATATAAGAGATAACCTGATCCATATACAGCTCTATATCGGGCAGCCTTTCCCAATCAAGCAGCTCAAATGCGTCAAGCTCCCTGAGCCAATTATCAAATTCCGGCAAATTACTGTACATCCCTCTTCGCACATCCTCATCTTTTTACTATATTTACATTGTACCACAGCTTGGAAGGATTTTCAATTGTTTTATGAATTTGTAAATTTTTGTGCATATAGTAAAAGAATTGGCGAAAAGGTTGACCTAAAGCCGTTTTTATGGTATAATTATGTTGTAGATTTTCCGCTTATTTGTGCAAATACACAGTTTTTTGCTTTGTTTTTTGTCTAATTTGCGGGGCTCACAGAGCTAAAATCCCTAATTTGGAATAAAAAGGAGTCTGACCATGCACACTAAAAAGATAGCATTGAGTATTATCATATGCTTGTTATTCATAGCCGGATTAAGCCTGCAAGCTGCAGAACCCGCCGTAAATGTGGGTATACGCACTCTGGCTGTCTCAGTCAAGGAGGGCTCAAAAGGGGATACAGTTACAAAGGTTCAAAAAAGATTAATTGAGCTGGGCTATCTCACAGGCAAGGCAGACGGCGTTTTTGGCCCTAAGACAAGTGCAGCCGTTAAGGCCTTTCAAAAGAAGGCTAAGCTTACTCAAGACGGTATAGTGGGCGACGCAACATATAAAAAGCTAATGGACAAGTCCGCCCCTAAGGCAGATTCAACCACAGGCACAACAGATAAAGACAAGCCCAGTGAAACCGCCCTGACAGCAGGAACTACAGGCACGGTTACAACTGCTGTGCTTAACATACGCTCCGGCCCGGGGACAAGCTATGCCAAGCTCACCACGGCGGTTAAGGGGAATAGCCTTAATTTAACCGCAAAGACCTCTAACGGCTGGTATAAAATAAAGCTTGCAAACGGCAAGGAGGGCTACGGCTCAAAGGATTACATAAAGCTCTCTTCAACCACAGCCACTACAACCAAGGCAGGGGCAACTACAACCAAAACCACCACAGTGGCGGCCGGCTCAAAAACAGGCAAGGTTAACACTGCCCTGCTTAACGTGCGTGTTTCAGGATCAACAAGCGCAAAGGTTATAACTACCCTTAAAAAGGATACTCTGGTAACTATAGCCAGCACCTCAAACGGATGGCATAAAATCAAGCTTAGCGGTGTAGGCTATGACTATGGATATGTAAGCAGTCAATATATTGTTGTTGTCAACACCCCGACTGTAACCACTGTTCCTGTAACTACCACAACTAAGCCTGCGGTTCAGTCCGGCAGCATAGGCAAGGTGACTACAGCCTCGCTCAATGTGCGCTCAAGTGCCAACACTAAGGGTACAGTGGTAGATGTTCTTCATAAGAACGATACTGTCACCATTTTAGAAACCAGCGGTGATTGGTACAAAATTAAATATTCAACGGTTACAGGCTATGTCAACGCACAGTATATTCAGGTTTCGCCGCCTCCTGCAACCACAACTGTCACAACAACAGTTAAAACCACCGCTCCCCCAACAACTACCGCTCAAAGTCAGACAGTAAATAACATAGATTTTAGCGACACCTCTAAATCGTATATAGGCACAGTTAAGCTCAGCTCAGGTGTGCTGAATATAAGGTCGAGTGCAAATGCAACAGCCAGTGTGCTCTCTTCGGCTGCAAACGGCGCAACCTTAGGCATTACAGGCGAGACCTCAGGCTGGTATCAGGTAACAGCAGGAAAGGTTAAGGGCTATGCCAGCTCGCAGTATATAACCAATGTGCGTGTGGATTCCCAAGGTCCTGCAATCTCCTTTAGCTCCGAATATGGGCAGGTGCAAAAGGGCAGCAGCGCAACAGTTGCTATTGCCGAAAGCGGCGTTGCAGGTCTAAGCTACACCAGTGCCAACACCTCTATTGCCACAGTTGATAACAGCGGCAAGGTCACAGGCGTGGGCGCAGGCTTGGTAACTATCACAGCAAAAACCTCAGGTGGCAGAACAGCCTCCTATACACTGGTGGTTTATCTTGAAAAGTCAGGGGATAACACAGCTGCAATCAACGCTCTTGCACCCTCGGCTAATCTTATTAGCTTTCTTAAGGCCTATGAGGGCGGTGCAAATTCAAGCGGCACCTTCACCCCATATAAGGATGACGCAGGCTTTGTTACAATAGGCTATGGACATCTTGTAACGAGTGATGATAAATTCCCAGCGGCGGGGCTTACTCAGGCCGAAGCCGAGGCTTTGCTTAACAAGGATTTAAACGAGGTTTATGCTCCGGCTGTAAGAAAATTTGCAATTACTGAAAGGCTCACTCTCAACCAGCAGCAGTTTGACGCCCTTGTGAGCTTTACCTTTAATCAGGGCACAAGCATATGGAATAATATGACCTACATTAAAGGCTCGCTGACGGCCTTTAGAATTGGCTCTAACGTGCCTGCGGCGTATATTCAAGAGGGCTTGAGCCGCTATACTCTGGCAGGCAATCAACGTTGGTCGGGCTTGTACTACCGCAGAATGGACGAGGCGGAGATGTTTACCAAGGGTGATTATAAAAAGGATGGCTCTAACAAATACACCTTGCCCAGCGGATATACTTGGAAATAAATATAAGGGTGCTTAGGCACCCTTAGTTTTAGGGATAAGGTTAAAACCAAAAACAGGAAAGGACACAGGAGGCCGCACAGTTGTTGTGTGTGCGGACACTCTAACACATGGTGTTTATGAACAAGAAGGCTTTTATTGAATTTATGGTGCGCTCAGGGGTTTTGCGCTTTGGGGAATTCACCCTTAAAAGCGGCAGAATTGCGCCCTATTTTATCAACACAGGCAACTATAAAACAGGCGAACAGATAGCCAAGCTAGGCGAATTTTACGCCGATTGCATTAACGATAGCATCACAGGGCCAATAGATGCCCTGTTTGGTCCTGCATACAAGGGAATTCCCCTCTCTGTGGCGGCGGCTATAGCCCTTTATAACAAGCATGGCCGCAGCGTGAACTACTGCTTTGACCGCAAAGAGAGCAAGGACCACGGCGAGGGCGGAAGTCTGGTTGGGTATCCTATTAAGGATGGGGACAGAATAGTTATAATAGAGGACGTTATAACAGCGGGCACAGCCATAAGAGAAGTGCTGCCAAAGCTAAAAGCGGCCGCAGAGGTAGAAATTGCGGGGCTTGTTATTTCAGTGGATAGAATGGAGCGGGGTAAATCAGATAAAACCGCCATTCAAGAGGTTTATGCCGAATTTGGCATAAAGGCATATCCCCTTATTACCGCAAGGGATATTATAGACGAAATTTACAATGTACCCATTGACGGCCAGATAATCCTAGACGACAATATCCGTGAGAGGATAGAGACCTATCTAAAAACCTACGGCGCATAAAGGCGTTTATTTACAAAAAGTTATTTGATTTGACAGCAATTTCTTGGTATACTTATAGAATTGAAAGTGAGGTTTTTTGCTTGAAAAAATATGCCCTCAAGCGTATGCTTCTTCTGGCTGCGTGTGTTTGCCCTATTGTAATTTTGTGCTGCGGATACATTGTTGATGCTGCATTTGGGTTTAAAGGTGCTCTTTTATGGGTGTTTGCCCTGCTTGCTCTGTTTTGCTCACTGCTGTTTATCAATGCCGATTTTAGGCTGTGGCTTAAGGCCGACGCTGCGGTTAAAGAAAAGCTTCGCAGTGCAATTACTGTGCGCAGCAAGTTCTTTAATGCAAAGGCTGAGCTGGAGCAGGCTCAAAAGGAGCTTGACACAGCAAAGGAGATAAGCTCAAATTTAGAGCGCAATCTATACGAGGCAACTCACACCAATCAGCCCTCTCAAGGCATACCCCAGCCTGTGCCCTATGTTGAGGAGCAGGCCGCAAGCGTTGAATTTTGTGGCATATCCTATGAGAATTACCGTGCAGCCATTGCAAAATGGGTTTATGATGCGGGTGCTTCCATTATGGAGCTGCAGCAAGCTGTAGACTCTGCCGAGGACAAGCCCTTTGTGCGCAATTTGGATATGATAAGCTCTTCTATAGATAACATTATTTGTCTTAGCAATTTAGACCAGATAGAGGTATCCCTACAGCTTACAGAATGCCATCTTGGTGCACTTATCAAGGAATGCCTTAAAAAGCACACGGTTTTGCTCAACGAAAAGAAGATAGGCACTCTGCGCAAGGGGCTTGAGCTAATCGCATTAACCGACAGTATCTGGCTCTCCTTTGCAATTTCTCAAATACTGCTTAACGCAATAGCATATACAGATGAATACGGAAAAATAGCAATCTCCGGCAGAGACGCAGAGGACGGCATTTACATACTCATTGAGGACAGCAGCCCTGGCTGTCTCCCAGAGGAGCTGCCCTATCTGTTTGAGGCGGGCTATATCCCTGAGGAGTACAGGTCATATCCTGATTATTCAGCGGGCATGTGCCTATTTCTTGCAAAAAATGCAATAGACAGAATAGGCGGGCGCATTATGGCAGAATCTAAGCCAAGTAAGGGTATGCGTATACACCTTATGCTCCCTAAAAAGTACTAATTTTAGAATAGACTGTTAATAATGTAGAAACTTATAGCTTAAGGTGTTTTTTTAAAACAAAATCCATGCTATACTTAATACGTGTTAGGGTGCAAATGCACCAAGAAAAGGGCGTTATGCGCTCTGAATTCAAAAGAAATATTTTGAGGTGAAATCTTTGAAAAAGAATAAGGGCGAAAATACTAAGAGCGAAAAGCCATTGATAATCCGTGCAGCAGCCAAGTGCAAGGGCAGCGATGTCCGTGCTAACGAGGATAATATCTTTTTTAACGGAGATTATATTCAGGAGGCGCACCTAGACGAGGTTTACGAGATTAAATCCGGCAAGCCTCTAACAGCCAATGTTTTTGCTGTTTGTGACGGCATGGGCAAGAGCAATTCTGGTAGCGAGGCCTCCTCGCTTGCTGTTGTTGAGCTAAGCAGTCTGTTTGAGGACTTAAACGGCGAGGGCGGAGTTGACGCAGACGAAATAGTGCTGGAATATATCAATGACGTCAACGAGGCCATAGGTATGCGCTCACAAAAGCTTGGTGTGCGCAGTGCAACCACTCTGGCTCTGCTTGTTATTGAAAACGAAACAGCACATATTTATAATTTAGGCGATACAAGAATCTACCTCCAGCGTGAGGACGAGTTTATTCAGGTAACCCGTGACCATCTCCCCAGAAGGGGCGAGCAGACGGATTCCTCATTTGATAACAAGGTTTCGCAGTTCCTTGGCATTTATGATAATGAGAGGGAGCTTGTGCCCTTTAGGGCAAAGCCTATTCCCATTCAGGCAGGGGACAGATTCCTTATTGTAAGCGACGGTGTCTCTGATTATGTTGAGGACAGTGCTTTAGACGATAAGCTGGCCGCAAACAAAGACCCCTTTGTGCAGTGCTCAGAGATTGTCAAGGCGGCGGAGATGAACAGCAGCAGGGATTCTATGTCTGTTGTTGTGGTGCATGTCTCTAAGCAAAAGGTTCAAATTACAAGCAGCATGATAATGGGCATAATAGGCCTGATTATTCTTATAGTAGGCTTTGCGCTGGGCTATTTGGTGGGCTATATTTATGGCTCTGCCGTATACGGCGTAGAGGGCAAGGGCAGCCAAACTACCATAAGCTCAGAGCCTGTCTCCAGTGAAGAGCTTGAATCTGACGAGGTCTCCAGTGAGGAAGATGTTAGCAGCGAGGAGGTTTCCTCCTCATCAGAAGTTAAGGCCACTAAGGTGGGCTTCCCAGCCGGTAAAGATAAATTCACCCTTGACCCGGGCGAAACTCTCAACCTTAAAACAAAGTTTACGGTTAAGCCTGAGGGCGCAGATACAGGCAAGCTTAAGTGGAAGTCCAGCAACACAGCCGTTGCTACAGTGGACGAAAACGGTATAGTAAAAATGGGCAGCAAGGCCGGCTCTGCAAGAATTACGGTAACTCCCGAATACGGCGATGGCGGCTGGTGCGAGGTTGAATGCCGTGTGGTTGCACCTGCTGTTACCACAACAAAGAAGACAACCACTAAAACCACCACAACAGCAGAGGCAAAAATCACAACAAAGCAAGCTGCAACCACCACTGTTGTGCCTGTTGTTACAGAAAAGCCCGAGGAGCAGAATTAGCTAGTTAATATGAATATATAGTTCGGAGCTGTTAGATTTTATGGCGTTTTTCAAACAGAATGCTCAAAATCTTAATCAAGAAACCTTGGAAGCGGAGGAAGCTTCGAGAATTACATCCCCCAATATATCGGCGGGGCCAAGGCGTTCTTTCTTTTTAAATATGCCTGAAGCTAAGGGCGGCAATGTGCCGCCTAAGGCTTCGGGCTTTAGTTCTTCTCCTGCCCAGAGGTTTGGCAAGGCTGCCCCTCCGCCTGTGCAGGAAGCTCCGGAGGCAAAGGAAGAGCCGGCTCCGGCACCGGCTCCAAGCCCTGCAAGGGCGGATACTCCGCCGAATTTTAAGCCTGTAATAGCTTATTCTGAAAAGCACAAAAGGCTGGACGACCTAAAAAACAAGCTGGGCAATTTAAATGAGGATATGGCCTCACTCTCAACTATATTTGACTCTGCCGATAAGGTCAGTCTGCCCAATAAAGAAAAGGCCGAAAGCCACCGCAAGGCCAAGGCAGAGCTTAGCAAAAAAACCAAGAAGAGCAGCAAAAAGCCCCTGCTTACCTCGTCTATCTCCTTTAGCGATATTAGTGCGCACAAGAACCTAAGGTGGGAGCAGGTTAAGGATAACAAGGATTTATACGGAATAAAATACCCCGCTGATTTTGATATAGAAAATGCCGATTTTACAGGCAGAAACATTGATTACAGCGATTTTAGCCTGGTTGAGGGCTTGCGCTGGGAGCATATCAGCAAGGCCTCAAACATTATGGGCTTGGTTTTTCCATCGGGCTTTGATGTTGAAAATGCCGAGTTTTTTAACCGCAATATCTCAGGCTGTGATTTTTCGGCTGTCTATGCCCTGCGCTGGCGGCACATTGAAAACGCAGGCGACATAACTGCAATAAAATATCCACCAACCTTTGACATTGACGCCGCCCGATTCACAGGGCGTGTGATAAACGGTTCGGATTTTAGCATGGTTACGGCTCTTAAATGGGAGCATATCAAAAAAGCGGCGGAGCTTAAGGCTATTCGCTATCCCGCAGGCTTTGAAATAGGCGAGGCGGAATTTAGCGGAAGAGATATTGCTGAAAGTGATTTTTCATTGCTATCTGCTTTAAAATGGGAGAGCATCAAGTTTGCCAAAAGCCTCTTCGGCCTTATTTATCCCTATAATTTTGATGTTGAGAACTCCGATTATGCGGGGCGTGACATAGGCGAGAGTGACTTTACACGTGTGCACGGCCTCAGGTGGGAGCACATTAAGTTCGCCGCAAGCATTAAGGGAGTTAAATTCCCACGTGAATTCGACTCAGAAAATGCAGATTTTTCTGCGCTGGATATTCAAGGCTGCAATTTTAGCAGAGTAGAAGGTCTGCGTTTTGGGCATATTATAAAGGCAATAAACCTGCAAAAGCTCATATATCCGCCCCAATTTGACATTGAAAACGCCGATTTTACCGATAAAAACATAGATTTTTCAGACTTTTCCCTGCTCTCAACCTTCAATTGGGATGCTGTGCGCCTCGCGGCCAGCCGTCAGGGTGTGGTGTATCCTGCTGAGTTTAGAGAGCCAAAAATAACACCTGAGGAAGCCCAAGGGGCGGCCATGCTATTTTTAGAAAAGGCCTATCTAATGGTCTATAATCAGGATTCTTTACCTGTAGAGGACTATTATTCAGACATTAAAGAGCTGTATCCGGGCATGGATAAGGAGAAAATAGAGAGCCTGCTTGCAAACGCAAGGGAGCTTAAAGGCAAGCCCAGCGGCGAAAAGCTGCTTGCGGGCACAGTGCGCTCTTCCCATTTGGGCGACAAGCTATTTTTAACCAAGCTTGCGTGGCGTGTGCTGTTTTATCATTATAATTTTGAAGAGCAAAATGAGGTTCTGCGTGAGGTTCTGCTGCCCCTGCGTGAACTGCTTCTGCCTATGTTTAACAGCACAGAGGTAGATTCCTTTGACGCAAGGCTTGAAAATCTCCTTGCTAAAAAGGATTCCTTACCCAAGGCCAGAAGAACTGTTACCATAAACGCAAGGGCTGTGCAGCCGATAGAATTGCCTGAAGAGGAATATCAGGAGGAATATGAGGAAGAGCCAAGCCCCGAAGAGCCTGCCGATATATTTACACCTGCAATTAAGCACGAGAGGCCTCTCTCACCGGAGGATGTGCGACTGCCGGACTTCTCACCCCCTGCGGCTGCAAGGCCAAGGCAGGAGGCTGTTAAGGAGGACTACTCTGCACCACCCATAATTAAGGAGGCAGAGGCAGAGCCAATACAAGAGCTGAGCGAGGATGAAATAAAGGCCATTCGCACAGGCGTAATGGGTATGCTGTTGTATATCAAGCGCAATGTCTCAGATGAGGCACTCAGCTTTGCGGAGCTTTCAAGCACCTTTTTGCAGCTGTATCCCGAGGCAACAATCAAGGATGCCTCTGCTATGGCGCAGTTTTCCTCCAGCGTTTTAGGCGGAGCAGATTCAGACATGAAGTCCAAGCTCTTTGCCTTTGCGGTTAAAGCGGAGACAGCCGTTAAGCGCAAGCTCCTTAATTTTGCCTATGAGCAGTGCCAATACCGCCTTTCTACCCTAGAGGATGAGGAGAGCTTTAAGGAGTTCCTGCTTACTCTGTGCGACACCATATTCGGCGATTTAAGCGAGTATGAGTACACGGAGTTCCTGCGTAGCAAGGAGATACTCAAAAAGGTTGACCCCAACCAAAAAATCAGCTATAGAATAGTTCCCTTTGAGAATAAGCTGGGCAGAGTTAATGTTTATGCCAACGAAAACTACCCCTTTTACAAGACACTTGAAAGGGTGGGCTTCTCTCATTTTACCTTTCAGGCTTTAAGCGGAAGCCTTTATATAGAGCTTAGCGACAACCGCTTTTATGAGGATACAGCCCATTTGGTAACACGTGAGGTTGAGCCTAATTTGCTGGAGTTTCTTGTTATAGATTCACAGCTTGGGTTTTTGTATGTAGAGCAGCGAACCCTATCTGACTGGGGAATAGACGCTGCAACTGTGTGGCGTGCAGCCGAAAATAACATGGCTGATATAAAATATAAGGTTAAGTATGTCTTTGCCTCGGTGGACACCACGCCCTACCGCTTTATTCAGCATGATTTAGCCGATTATGTAGTGTTCCGCAAGGATTTGCTGGCAAGGCTCTCCGGCGGCAGAGATTTAATTTTTGGTATGCCGTGCCGTGAAATAGTTTATATTGATAAATACAGCTTTGAGGGCGTAAAGGCCATGCTGGATTTAATAAGGGATTACAACTGCACCGTGTATGTAGAGGACGAGCCCTATGAGCACCCTGTTAGCTCTGATGTGTTTATATACAGGGCAGAGGACGGAAGCCTAGAGAGGGTTAACGATAACGATTATATCATGCTTGGGGACACCGAAACCCGCAGGCAGATTTTGCGCTCGGCTGCCCCGCAGGAGGATTTTACAGACTTTACCCGCCTGTTAACACCCTATAATACAGATGAGGTTTATTGCCTTACAGAGGATGAATATGTGGTTCAGGAGGCGGTGTATACCGCACTCAAGCTATATGCCTACCACAACGGCCTATATGATTACACCATAGCCGAAAATGCCCTTATGGCTGTGCTGGATGATGTTTATATCTCCTTTGACGCCCAGTATCCCGCACCCTCAGGCCGCTATCACCCCGACCCAATGGACCACCTCACCGAATGCGCCGCCGTTATTGCAAAGGCGGGCAAAAAGGTGCACTGGCTGCTTATTCAGGCCTTTGAGAAGATTTGTCGGGTCTCTCAGTATGAAACGCCCACGGCAACAGAGATACGCCGCACTGTTATGAACAGAATCTACGGCGAGAGTGCAAACATCCTATGGCTTAGCTGCGGTGCGGCTGAGGATTTTGAAAACCGCTTTGCGGCAAGCTCCCCGCTGCATGAGCAGCTGGTTGAAAACGTGCACCTCTACTTCCTTGATACAGAGGTTGAAATGGTCATGCACCTTTTAACTCTGCTGTTCCATCAGCACGGCAAGCGTTATGCTCTGGGGCAGGTGCGGCGGCATATCCTTAGGATACTGCCCAACATTCGCTTTACCTATGAGCAGAGCCAGAGCGCATGGCTGCCTGAGCAGGGAGCTAATTTGGATGTAGAAATACAAAGCCTGGGCATGATACTCAGGGGTTTTGATGCAAAAACACGTGAGCGTGTGCTGCAGGGTGCGGCAGACGCAATAGGAGACGGTGATTTAGCCAATTGCGGCTGGCCTCTGCTGGTGTTTACCAAGCTGGTTAAGAGTGCCTATCTTGGACCTGAGGAGGTCATACACAGGTGCTTTGCCTCCCGCAGCAGAATGATACCCAACGGCAACGCCTTAAAGGCACTTAACTACAAGGATATTAATGCAGAGTTTGTTAAGCACAGCAGAATCTCGCTTGCTGAGGGCGTAAATAAGCGCAGCATGAACGCCGCTGCTGCTCCCAATGGTGAGCCGGAGCTTGATGACATAGCAGACCCTCTGGTGGATTTTGACTATGAGCAAAACAACAAAAAACCGCCCCTAAAGCCGGAGCTTTGCTTTGCTCCCGTTACGGCAGATTATCTGCGTGATGAGCTTAACTTTGTGCTGGAATCTGCCAAAAATCAGGCCAGCCAATTCCTGCATGAGGCGGCAGAGTATTATTCCTCTATCTATCATGTGGCAGAAATGCAGTTTGTAGCCAATAACGACGTTGAAGCTGAGTTGTTTAACGGGGTTTTAAGGCGTTATGAGCAGTTAACCACACTGCGCTCTATGGCGTGGACATGCGGCGATATAGTGCGTCAAAAGGGCAAGGATTTAACCAACATCACCGAGGATGAGCTGTTAATGGCGGCAGATTATGTTCACAGCCAAAACAGGCTCTCTTATCGCTCAGATAATATGTTCCCCGCACTGTGCGGCACGCCGGTTAATCAGGGCTTGTTTATACCTGTGGAGCAGGAGTACCTCTTCTTTGCGCAAACTCAAGTGCCCAATATGCCCCTTGCAAGCTTGCTTTCGCTGCAGCAGGAGCTCATAGCTCTTGTGCCTGTAATCAACCTTATTTACGAAATATTAAGGCGTGAGCGCAGGAATTACGGCATTCCCCCTGAGGATTTGCTAAGCGACACCCTGTGTGCATGGTGTGCAATGGCCTTAAGCTGCGAGCAGGCCTTCTCTATTGCCGAAGGACCGGCATTTTATAACTTCCCCCATATTAAAAGGGTTTAAATATATTTTTGTGGAGAGAATTACAGATGAAAATTAAGATTAAAAAAGAACCTAGAAAGGATTCAAGAAGCTGGCAAAATATTTTCAACAAGATTTTGAGTGCGGTCTCTTTGAAAAATGGTGTCAAAAATGCGACACTCCTTGCTTTTGCAGGGCTGCTTATAATTTGCGCACTTATGTTTGTTATAGGCTTATCAAAATATAAAACCAATGAAAAGCCAAAGGATAACACAGTAAATGCAGGCTTTACTGTTGCAGAGCCTGTGTATGAATACGGCGAGCCGGAAACTTTGGTGGATAACGGCACTGCACTGCACAGCTATATCATCTATCCAAAGACAGGTATGCCCGATATTGATAAGGTTATTTATGAATGGGCATACGGCAAATACAACACCACATTAAGCGAAGCTTCTGCCAAGGGTCAGGGTATTGAAGCAGAGCTTAACGCCCAGTATAATTCATATTTAGTTAAAAATGATTACGCCGGCATAGAAGAAATAGGCTTTTACGGCGATTTTCAAATGGCGCACCCTATTGATTTTATTAAAACCTTTAATATTGATATTCAAAACAAAAGGCTGCTTTCAAACGATGAAATTATTACAAAGGCAAAACAGGCCGATGTGCTAAAGTTAATCAAAGAAAAGCTGATAAAACAATTGCCTGAGGGCACAGCGGTTGATGAATTGGACGCCTCCGCACTGGAGTATATGGTTCTAACTCACGAAGGGCTGGATATTCTGTTTGAGCGGGGGCAGGTTACAGCTTCATATCTTGGGCTGCAGCGTGTCTCATTAAGCAGGGAAGAGCTGGGCGAGGCCTTTATCCTTTCAAACAAGCAGGTTGTTAGTGAGATAGCTGTCTCCTCTGAGGTGGTATCTGTACAGCCTCCTGAGGTAAAAGAGCCTCCCAAAAGAGAGATAGACCCAAGCAAGCCCATGATAGCCCTTACCTTTGACGACGGACCAAGCAAAATCACCCGACGCTTGCTGGAGTTGCTGGATAAAAACGGCGGCCGTGCCACATTTTTTGTAATAGGCAACAGGGTTGAGACATACAAAGAGACAGCAAAGAGCATTGTGGAGCAGGGCTCGGAGCTTATGGGGCACTCTTGGGACCACAAGCAGCTTACCAAGCTCACTCCTGAGGAGATGCGTGAGGAGCTTAAAAGCACAAATGATGCAATATATGCCGCAACAGGAGTTACACCAAAGGGCTATCGTCCGCCCTATGGTGCGGTTAATGATGAGCTTAAGGGCCTTTCTAAGGAGATGAATCTGGCCATTATAAATTGGTCGCTGGATACAGAGGATTGGAAGAGCCGCAAGGCCGATAAAATTTATGAGGTTATAATGAGCAACGTAAAAAGCGGCGGGATTATTCTGTGCCACGACCTTTACGACGCAACAGGGGATGCCATGGCAAAAATAATACCAGAGCTGCGCAAAAAGGGCTATCAGCTGGTAACCATATCGGAGATGATGGAGGCAAATGGTAAAGCACTTGAGGCAGGAGAAGTATATTACGGCAAATATTAAACTTTAATTTACATAGAATATGCGCCTTGAAACGGGTTTTACAGCCGTTTCAAGGCGCATTTTATAATTGAGTTCTCTCTAAAAAACGGTAGTGGCAGACCTATGTGTCTGCCCAAAGACAGGAAATTTACGACACTCTGGGCAGACACATAGGTCTGCCCCTACAGAATGCGCATGTTATTTTATAATGTACAATAAGGCCGTATCTTCTCTAAGGTTTTTTCGCCTATGCCGTTAACGTTAATCAGCTCGTCAACAGAGGTGAAAAGCCCGTAGGTTTCACGGTAATCAACTATAGCCTTAGCCTTGATTTCGCCTATGCCGGGGAGCACCTCTGCAAGCAAAGCTGCACTTGCAGTGTTAATGTTAACCTTGCTGGGAGCTTTGGGCTTGGCGGTTGTTGCCGCTTTTGAAGTGCTTGCCGCCGCAGTTGTGGTGCTTGTGGAGGAAGACTCAGCTATTATTGCATCTTCCTCAGGCTGCGATATAGGCTCCGTACTTATTGCCTCATCAGCTTCAAACAGTGCGCCCTCAAGGCTTTCTATGCTCTGTTTAAGGGTATCGCTTGAGGTTTCGCTTGAGCTTGAGGTGGTTTTGGAAGGGGGAGCGTTTGAAATCCAAGCAGGCTGGCTTAGAGGCATTGCACTAAGCGCATTGTAGGCGATAATCACAGCACAGCATATTAAAGCCGCCGCTATAAGGTAGATTTCGTGTAAATCTCGTTTATCCATCTTAAACACCATGTGTTAGAGAGCCCGCACACTGATAGCGTATGAAAAAGTGATTGCTGCGCCTACGTCTCTAAATCTCGTATTTTTTCAAGCTATCTGGCCTTTAAGCCTATGGCTCTTTCTGCGGTGTTAACTATATTTTCGGCATTAAGCTTAAATTCATCCAGCAAATCCAGTGCGGGGCCGCTAAAGCCAAAGCGGTCGTTAACTCCTATGCGCAAAACAGGCACAGGTGCTGCACTCTCGCAAATAACCTCACACACAGCACTGCCAAGGCCGCCTATAATGCTGTGCTCCTCAACGGTTACTATAACTCCTGTCTTTGCGGCGGATTCCAGAATTAGCTGCTTATCAATGGGTTTAATAGTTGCAATGTTGACTATTCTGGCCGAAATACCCTTTGCCTTGAGCAGCTCGTTTGCCTTGACTGCCTCGGCCACCATAAGGCCTGTGGCTATTATGGTAACATCGCTGCCCTCACTGAGTATATCGCCCTTGCCTATTTCAAACCTGTGGTTTTCATCAAAGATAACGGGCACGGCCAAACGGCCAAAGCGCAGATATACAGGGCCTTTATAAGCCGCCGCCGCCTTTGTGGCAAGCTTTGCCTCCACTGCGTCGGCGGGGTTTATTATAACCATGTTGGGTATGGCACGCATTAGGGCTATGTCCTCACAGCACTGATGAGTTGCTCCGTCTTCACCCACAGATATACCCGCATGGGTCGCGCCTATTTTAACATTTGCGTCTGGATATGCTATGGAATTGCGCACCTGCTCAAAGGCTCTGCCTGCCGCAAACATTGCAAAGGAGCTGGCGAACACAACATTGCCCTCTATTGACAAGCCCGCAGCTATGCCCATCATGTTTTGCTCGGCTATACCGCAGTCCAAAAACTTTTTGGGATGTGCCTTTTTAAACATGCCTGTTTTGGTTGCCGCAGCTAAGTCGGCGTCTAAAACATAAAGATTTTCTATCTCATTGCCAAGCTCCACAAGAGCCTCGCCATAGCCGTCTCTTGTGGCTTTTTTTATTACATCACTCATAGGGCACTCTCCTCCAGCTTTTTATACTCGGCCTTCAGCTCCGCCAAAGCGGTATCATATTGCTCTTTATTTGGGGCTGCGCCGTGCCATTCAACCTTATCCTCCATGAATGAAACACCCTTGCCCTTAACAGATTTGCCTATTATAACAAAGGGCTTGCCCTGTGCGGCTTTTGCCTTTTCAAAGGCAGCCTCCAGCTGAGCAAAATCGTGTGAGTTTATCTCTGCGGTATTCCAGCCAAAGGCCTCAAACTTAGCTGCAATGGGGTATGGGGAGATGACCTCCTCCATGCTGCCGTCTATTTGCAGGTTGTTGTTATCCACAAAGGCGATAAGATTATCAAGCTTTTTGTGGCCTGCAAACATGGCGGCCTCCCAAACCTGTCCCTCTTGAATTTCACCGTCGCCCAAAATTGCGTAAACCTTGTGGGACTTAGCCTTTAGCTTAGCGTCGTAGGCCATGCCAACTGCGGCAGAAATACCCTGTCCCAGTGAGCCCGAGCTCATATCTACCCCCGGGGTGTGCTTTCTGTCAGGGTGACCCTGCAAATGATGGCCTATTTTACGCAGGTTTTTTATCTCCTCAAAGGGGAAGAAGCCACGCAGCGCAAGAGCCGCATAATAGGCGGGTGCGGCGTGCCCTTTTGAGAGCACCAGCCTATCCCTGCCCTCCCACCTAGGTTCTTGGGGATTTACGTTTAAGCAGGAAAAATAAAGGTAAGCAAATAAATCTGCAACAGAGAGCGAGCCGCCCGGATGTCCCGATTTGGCGTTAAAGGTGCCCTCGATTATCCCCTGCCGAATCAAATTTGCTTTTAGCTCCAGCGTTTGTTTTAGCTGTGAATCCATTATATAACCTCCAAAGTTTCATTTATATATTTTACAAAGGCAGCTATTGCGCCTTGATTACAATGGCAAACAGTAACAGTGGTTAAAGCCTTAAGCTCCTGAGGGGCGTTGGCTGTGGCTGCGCTTATGCCAGCCTCCTCAAGCATTTCAACATCGTTGTAAAAATCGCCTATGCAGCAGAGCTTGCTGTGCTCTATGCCGTATCTTTCGGCCAGAACCTTAACCGCCACGCCCTTGTTGACACCCTCAGGGAGCATCTCAAAATAATTGGGGGAGGAGCGCACATAGCGAACGCCGCTGTGTACAGCCGCTTTGCAGTGCTCGCTTATGGCGTCTATCTCCTCAGGCGCACCCGCAAAAAGAGCCTTGTACCAAGGCTTAGGGACAGTTTCAAAGCTTGCGGGGATGTATTCAATATCCTCGTTTTTCATATGTATATCAATAAATTCATTACTCTTGGTTGCATAAAGCTCGTTACCCGCAAGTATCTCAAGGCCCAAGGATGGGAATTGTTGGGTAAGCTCCTGCATGTACTGAATAGATGCCTCAGGGAGGTTCATATCCCAGATGATTTCGTTCTTTTCAAAATCATATATAGCCGCCCCGTTGAGTATAACACAGGGAATATTGGGCTTAAGCTGCTTGACATATTGCTCTGCACCGCCTGCAAAACGGCCTGTGGCAACAGTGAAAAGCCCGCCCTCACTTTTGAAATATTCAACTGCCTCAAGGTTGCTTTGAGGTATTATAAAATCTGAGGTTATGGAAGTGCCGTCTAAATCTGCGGCTAGTAAATATCCTTTAAATTTTGCTGACATTCGCTGCTCCTTAATATTTAGTCTATAATGTATCTTATATCTTCATCTAAACCGTAATAGGCATTAAAAACTCTGGGGAGATAGCCGCCTGATGGTCCGTAAGGGGTTGGTGTATGATAAAAAGATTCAAACCTTAGTGTAGATATGGTTATTTCTTTGCTGCCCTTTTTTGCCTCGGCAAAAATATATTTATTCCTTGCGGTGTACTCGTGTAGTGAAAATGAATATATATATACAAACATTACAGATAAAACGGCAAAAATTGATAGCAAAGAAGCATAGAGCTTTTTGGTGTTGAAATTGGCAAGCTTCTCTTTAAACATATAATGAAACAGTTCAGCAAAAATCATTACAAAAAATATATAGCTTGCAAAAAAACTTCTGCATGCAAAAGGCGAAACCACAAAATACGGTAATGTAAATATAGCACATGATACAAGTGAAAAGTATATCTTTCGGCTTTTTATAAACAGCTTAGAAATTACAAACAAGAAAATAAATAAAACTAAAAAAGCGGCAAAATAAAATTTTAAATATTTTAATGTTTTATAAGCTTGCACCAAAGGGTAAGAGACATTGAAAATATCATTTAAAATAAATATGATTATTGATAATGCAAGAATTAACTCCGATAAAATAAGAGCAACTTTTTTAAACCAGCCAGATATGCTGCGCCATTGCTTGTGTAACAGAACTATAAATAGTGCGGCAAGAATAGACCAAATCACAGCATTTCCAAGCACGGCGTAGGTGAACATAGAAATTGAAGCTTCTACCAAATTCAGCAACCCGCTTTTAAATCCGTTTGCAAAGGGCATAGTAATGCTGCGATACTCTTTGTAAATAGTGTTATTAAACGATGGTAGCATTATTACAAGCATTCCGATTATGGAAGAAAGAAACCAAGCAAGAAAAGGTAAATGAATCTTTTTGTTTTTAAGCCCAAATATAGCAAAACAGAAAAATGAAAGCATTACTATATACAGCGTTGAAATTTCTAAAATTAACTGAGCTGGAAGAGTGAGAATGAAAATTATTATGGCAAGCTTAATGTTTTTTGCTGTATGAACAGCATTTTTCCAGCACCATTTAGCAAAGAGTATATATGCTAGGTCGATAAACACTGAAAAAGTGTAGTTTATAAAGCCTGAGCTCCAAGCATAAACCTCACGGAAAATTCCTCTGCTTACACAAAGCAGCAAAATTGCAACAAGCATTGGAGTGAGCGGTGTTTGAGGCACAAGCTTTAAAATTAGATATAAAATCCCTGCCATAACTGTGGCAAAGAATATTATCCTGACAGGCGGGCATCTAAGAAGAAAAATAAGCAGAGTGTTACTGACATAGCGTGAGCTAGCTTCGGCATAACCATTTTTTAAGGAGTCTATACCAGAGACAGAGCCCCATAACCAATCGTCATTTACAGGTACAAACAGTGCCTCTAATATTAAAAATAGGAGAAAAAACAGCGCAACAGCAACAAGCTGAGGTTTTTTTGCAAAAGCTTTAAGCTTGATTTTAAACTGGTTCAATGCCTTTCAACTCCTGCGTTAAAATTTTGCTAAGTGCCTTAAAAACTCCCCAAAATACTCAGGCAGCTCACTATTAAAAATCAGCCGTTCCCCAGTTCTGGGGTGGGTAAAGCCCAGCTCTCTGGCGTGCAGACACTGCCCATTAAGTTGTACAGGCAGGCTTTTATTTGAGCTTGCATACACAGGGTCGCCTGCTACAGGATGCCCCAGATACGCAAGATGCACCCTTATTTGATGGGTGCGGCCTGTCTCCAGCTGCAAGCGCAGATAGTCAAAGCCGCTGTAGCTGCAAAGCACATTATAGTGCGTAATTGCCTCCTTGGAGCTGCGGTGGGTTACAGCCATGCGCTTGCGGTGCACAGGGTGGCGGCCTATGGGGGCGTTGATTGTGCCCTCCGCCTCCTTGAGATGGCCGTAAACTATGGCCTCATAATAGCGGGTAAAGCTGTGCTCCTTAATTTGCTCCGCAAGGGAGCGGTGTGCAAGGTCGTTTTTGGCAACTATAAGCAAGCCGCTGGTATCCTTGTCAATTCTATGTACTATGCCGGGGCGCATAACGCCGTTGATTCCTGAGAGGCTGCCCTTGCAATGTGCCAGCAGAGCGTTAACCAGAGTGCCGCTGTAGTTCCCCGCAGCGGGGTGCACTACCATGCCCTGAGGCTTGTTGACAATAAGCAAATCCTCATCCTCAAATACTATGTCAAGGGGGATTTCCTCCGCCTGCGCCTCATAGACCTGAGGCTCGGGAAGCTCTGCTGTTATGCGGTCTCCCGCCTTGATTTTAAGGCTCTTTGCGGCGGCCTTGCCATTGCAGAATACGCAGTTCTGCTCCGTTAAGCCCTGCAAAAACGAGCGTGATTGCTCCGGCAGATTAAGGCTGAGCAGTTTATCAAGTCTAAGTCCGCTTTGCTCCTCGCTTACAACAAATTCAAGCCTCTTCATTTTTCGGCTTCTTTTTAAATGGATTAAGGAACTCGGATTCATCCTCTGGTGCGTGCTTATCGTGTATAAACAGTGCATAAACGGCAAAGAATACCGCCCCAATGCACACAAAGGAATCCGCCAGATTGAATATGGCAAAGCTAAGCCCCAGCTTTTCAAGCAGAGGGTTAAAATCTATAAAATCTATAACATATTTAATAGAGAACCTGTCTATCATATTGCCTATACCGCCCGCAACAATCAGCACGGCGCAAAGGCGTCCTGTCCAGTGGTAAAGCCGCTGAGCGGCTATATAGTAAATGCCGAAGAGCGTGATAAGGCCTGTGCCAAGCAAAAAGATCCAGCGGGCGTTGCTCAGCATTCCAAAGGCAGCACCGTCGTTAGTGATATAGGTGAAATTTAAAATGCCCTTAATAAAAGGCACGCTGCCTCTCTCTTTTATATTAAATACCACCAGATATTTGCTTATTTGGTCAAGGATAATCAATACAGCAATGCCAATTGCCGCAAAGATGAAATTGCTGCTGCGCTTTTTCATAGCTCTACCTCCACGCCCTGATTTAACTAATGCGGTGCAGTGCACCGCATAAAAGCTTTATTATACCACAGCGGCACACCTTTTGCATAGCTGAGGGTGCTCGCTGTTTTCGCCCACTGTGCCGGAATAGCTCCAGCAACGGGCGCATTTTTCGCCCTCTGCTGCACTGACTTTAACCTCAAGCTCCTCTGAGCAGTCAACTATCTCCACCTGTGAAACAATAAATACAGAGGCCAAGTCGCCCTTTACAGAATTGGCAAACTCAAGCAGCTCCCCGGAGCAGCGCAGTGTAACCTTAGCATCAAGGGATTTGCCTATCTCTTTGTTTTTACGGGCAAGCTCCAAGGCCTTTTGAACCTCGTCACGAATGGAATGTATCCTATCCCAGCGGCTTATAAATTCATTGTCAAAGCTCAGGCCGCTCTGCTTGGGCATCTCATTAAACAGCACAGAGCCGCCGTCCAGCTCGGCATCCTTGGGCATATACTTCCAAACCTCTTCAGCTGTAAAAGCCAAAATGGGGGCAAGGATTCTGTTCATGCTGTGCAAAATTTTGTAAATAACAGTTTGAGCGGCACGCCTTTCGGTGCTCTCCTTCTTTTCGCAATAGAGCCTATCCTTGAGCACATCAAGGTAGAAGTTGGACATATCCACCACGCAAAACTTGTGCACGGCATGGTAAACCTGATGGAACTCAAAGGACTCATAACCCTTGTGTGAGGCCTCAATTAAAGAATCCAGCTTGTGCAGTGCCCACTTATCCAAGGGCAAAAGCTCCTCAGCCGTGACGGAATCCACGGCGGGGTCAAAGTCGTAAAGATTGCTTAAGATATACCTTGCAGTGTTGCGTATTTTGCGGTAGGCCTCGCTGAGCTGCTTTAATATATCCTTAGAAATGCGTATGTCGCTGTGGTAATCAGAGGAGGCCACCCACAGGCGCAAAATATCCGCACCGTATTCGTTTATTATCTCCTGAGGCTCAATGCCGTTGCCCAAGGACTTGGACTGCTTGCGCCCCTCGCCGTCTACAACCCAGCCGTGAGTTACAACGGCCTTGTAGGGGGCAACGCCCTTCCAAGCAACAGAGGTTAACAGTGAGGACTGGAACCAGCCTCTGTATTGGTCTGCGCCCTCAAGATATAAATCGGCAGGCCAGTGGAGCTCAGGGCGTGTGGCACAAACAGCGGCGTGCGAGACGCCGGAATCAAACCACACATCCATTATATCCTTTTCCTTAAAGAACTCCGTGCCGCCGCAGCTGCTGCAAACAGTGCCCTTTGGCAGGATTTCGGCTGCATCCTTGATATACCAAGAATCTGAGCCCTCTGCTCTAAAGAGCTTGGAAACAGCCATAATTGCATCCTTGGAGATATGCTCCTTGCCGCATTTTTCGCAGTAAAAGATAGGAATGGGCACACCCCAGCGGCGTTGGCGTGAGATACACCAATCGTTTCTGTCACGCACCATGGAGCTTATTCTGTCCTCGCCCCAGGCAGGTATCCATTCAACGGTTTTAATGGCCTCTAAGGCCTTGCTTTTGAAGTCCTCTACAGAGCAGAACCACTGCTCTGTAGCTCTGAAAAGTATAGGATTATTGCATCTCCAGCAGTGTGGATATTGGTGAATAATCTTTTCTATAGCAAAGAGTGCGCCGCTATCTTTAAGATGTGCGGCTATGGCCTTGTTGGCCTCCTCTGTAGAGAGCCCCGCAAAGCAAGCACCGGCCTCTTCTGTTAGCTTACCCTTGCCGTTAACAGGCACAACCACAGGTATCTCGGGGTACTTTTTGCATACCTCAAAATCCTCTGCACCGTGCCCCGGAGCGGTGTGAACACAGCCTGTGCCGCTCTCAAGAGTGACATGCTCCCCAACTATAACCAGAGATTCCCTCTCAAGGAAGGGGTGCTGAGCCTTCATATATTCAAATTCTGAGCCTTTAAGGCTGCCTATAATTTCATAGGAATCAAAGCCGCCCGCCTTAAGGGCATTCTCATAAAGGCCGTCTGCCATGATAAAGTAATCATCTCCGGCTTTGATTAGCTTGTATTCAAAATCAGGGCCAAGGCAGATTGCCACGTTGCCCGGCAGTGTCCAAGTGGTGGTGGTCCAAATTACAAAATAGGTGCGGCTTAGGTCTGCGCCCAGTGCGCTAAGCTTGCCCTTATCGTCTGTTACATTAAACTTAACATAGATAGAAAAGCAGGGGTCTTCCTTGTATTCTATCTCGGCCTCGGCAAGGGCTGTTTCGCACTCAGGACACCAATAAACAGGCCTTAAGCCCTTGTAGATGTAGCCGTTGCAGGCCATCTCGCTAAAAATTTCAATCTGTGTGGCCTCAAATTCCTTTTGAAGGGTGATGTAAGGGTCGCTCCAATTGCCTATGCCGCCCAAACGCTTAAACTGTGTGCGCTGGTCGTCTATATAACCCTCAACAAACTCACGGCATATGCTGCGCAGCTCTACGTCAGAAATGGTGGTAGAGTTGCCCACGCCGGCTTTTTTTCTGGCCTTAAGCTCAGTTGGCAGGCCGTGGGTATCCCAGCCCGGCACAAAGGGAGCTTTAAAGCCGGACATGTTTTTATACCTTACAATAAAATCCTTTAGGGTTTTATTTAAGGCTGTGCCTAAGTGAATATCACCGTTGGCATAGGGAGGGCCGTCGTGAAAGACATAAAGGGGCTTGCCCTCGTTCTTTTTTAGCATGTTTTCGTATATTTTATTTTTTTCAAATTCAGCCAGCATTTCAGGCTCACGCTGAGGCAGACCTGCACGCATGGGGAATTCGGTTTCGGGTAAATTTAAGGTTGTGTTATAATCTTGAGGCATGTAGTTCTCTCCTGTTATAATAATTAATGGTTGCGCTACTTCCTTGTAATATCTAAAACTTTGAATTTGTGTAGGGGTCACGGCTTGCCTGACCCAAGGTTCGTGCTAGGATAAAACGGGCCAGGCAAGCCGTGGCCCCTACGAGTTTTTGATTTAACAAAATGCTACTTCCTGCGCCTGAATAAGCCCAGAGGTGAGCTCTTCTGCGGTGCAGGTGCAGGCTCAGAGATAGGCGCAGGCGGAGCGGCAAAGCTGCCGTCGTTGCCGCCGCCGAATGGCCCGGGATAGGCGGGGGCAACAGGGGGTAGATTTTGGTTAAACTGAGTGCTGCCCTCGTTAAAAGCACCAAAGTTTTGCTGCTCTGGATATTGCGGCTGATTTAAGGGTTCGCTGCGGTAGGGAGTTGGGTTAAAGGGCATGTTAGGATTAAAAGTGCCGTTAAAGCCCTGCTCGTTTTGCGGCGGATCTTCGGCGATATTTACTTTAAAGCCGCCCCTTGCGGCGGTGCGCTCAAAGCCCTGCATACGGCTGCCGGAGGTGCCCTCAAAGGCACGATTTTGGTTTTTATTGTAAGTGTTTTCAAAGCTCTTGTTCCGTGCGTATGTATTTTCAAAGCCCTTGTTCATATAGCGGGAATATGTACTCTCAAAGGTGCGGTTTTGGTTGCGGTTATAGGTGTTTTCGAAGCCTTGGCTCTGCGGGTTTTGGTCAAAGCCGCCGGCGTTTTGCTCAGGCGGAATAGGGTTGCGTGAGAAGGTGTTCTCAAAGGTTGGAGGAGGAGGCCCAAAGGTGCCGGACATGGGCTCTGCGCCCTGAGGAGCAGGATTGAATGGGGGAGGGGCGTTAAAGCCGCCGCCCATACCATCATCGTTTTGCGGGAACTCAGGCGGTATATCAAAGGGATTAAAGCCAGGATTTTGTGTAGGCTCACGGTATTCAGGCTGCCCCATGGGGGAGTATAAATCCTGCTGCGGGGGCGGAACGGAATCAAACTGCGGATTGATAATCTGCACAGATTGCGCCGCTTCACGGGTGGCCTGACGCAGCACGTCCTCGCTGCGTATGTTGTTAATGATTTGCAAATGCTCCTTATATAGCTTTAAAAGGTTGGTTTTAAAGTCGGAGACATCCTTTTGCATTCTGTCAACAATCTCTTTTTCACGCTTAATTTCAGACTGTGCGTTTGAAACAATCTTTTCAGCCTTAATGGTAGCGTCCTTAAGAATAATTTCAGACTTATGCTTTGCGTCACGCAGGGAGGCATCGCCAAGCTTTTGTGCGTTCATAAGAGCAGAGCGGATTGCGTCCTCCTCATGCTGGTATTCCTCCAGCTTTTGCGCAAGGACATCCACCTTTTTTTGCAGGTCGGCATTCTCCTTAAGCAGCTGGTCGTAGGACTGCTGAACCTCGTCAATAAAAGCTTCAACATCCTCGGCTTTATATCCGCGAAAATTAGACGTTCTAAAATGTACATTCCTGATTTCGTTTAGGCTTAGCATTTAATCATGCTCCTTTGTTGAATATATAATCACATGTTTAAGCTTTTTCAGGCTGTCCCTGACCATTTTTGTTTATTTTATAGGTGAAGGGCTTGTTGCCCTCTCCGCTTATATTAAAGAAGAGCCAATCGCCTGCAACGCTTAGGTTGGAGGTTATCTCCATTGAAGAGCACAGAGCCTTGGGGTTGCCTGAGGCATCCAGAGTGAAAACGCACTTTTCAATAAGCTTATCGTCCTCGCTTACATCGTCGCCCAATGGGGAGGCTGTGAAGAAGATTTGCCCGCCGCTAACGGTAAAGGAGCCAAGATAATCATGGTAACTGCCTATTTCTTGAATATCCTCGCCTTTTTCAAGGCTGAATTTATAAAACTTATTGCCATCGGCATAGTATACAATTCCATCTTCAAGTATAAAATCCTTAGCAAATTTGCTAAGCTGCTTTTTATTTTCGCCATCAGGGTCTATTCTGTAAAACTTGCCTGCACCCTCAAAGTTTTTTTGATAATAATAAAAGCGGTCTTTGTAAAAATTGAAATGGCTTATATAATTATCACGTGTTTTGCAGGTGGTTACAGGCTCGGCTTTGCCGTCGCCTGTTTTAATACGTATAAAGTTATAAAAGGAGGTTTTGCCTGAAGAGGTGCAGTAGAGGTAATAAAGCCAGTCTCCTACAACTGTAATTGGGGTGGGAGCGTCCACTCCGACAACCCCTGGAATGCTGCCCAGCTTTTTGCCCCTTAGCTGCAGCTTTTTATCAGAGGAGGCAAACTGCTTTGTCTCAAGCTTGTAAATGCCGTAGCTTGGCTCGTTTGCAACTCTGGTTGTGTAATAAATAACGCCGTTTATCACGTTGAGAGAGAGTGCAGGTATATAGCTGCTTTGCAGCTCTGTACCGTCAAGCTTTTGGCGGCAAATCACACCGCTTGTGGGTGAGCTCTCATCTTGAGAGATGTAATATATCCAGCTGCCCTCTTGAGCAGCAAGGCTGTTGTTTATTATGTTTGCATTGGTATTGCCCACAGTGTTAGGCACAAAGTTGGGGTCAAGGGTATCGTCCTCAGAGGTAGTATCAACGTCGTTTCCTGTGTCCTCTTGAGAGGTGGGGGAGGAGCTTGCAGCATCATTATTTTTACAGCCGGCAAATAAGCCTAAGCAAAGAGTTAAAGCTAATAAAATGCTTATTATTTTTTTCATTAAAAATACCATGTGTTTAAAGATTCGCAAGCCAACAGTAGCTGTTAAACCTGCGCCTCTACCTTTCTTATTGTTTTTGCATTACAAATATTTTCTGCCATTAACACGAAGTCTGCCCTTTTTGGTGGGCGAGCCTATTTCGTCTATCATAAATTTGCCGCAGCCTCTAATTGAAAGCTTGCTGGCCTCCAAAATTAGCTGCGAGGTCTTTTCTGTTTGAACGCCGTTTACAGCCACCAGGCCGCTGCGTATAAGCTCACAGGCTTGGTTGCGGCTGCACCCTGCAAACAGCGAGACAAGGCAATCTAAGCGCAGTGAGGAGACAGTGCCGCTAAGGGGAGCAAAGCCAGAACCCTGAGGCAAGGGCTCACTTGCGCCCAAAGCCGCCTCTACGCCAACCCTGCCAACCTTGCACAGGCTCTCGGCCACAAATGCACCCAGCGGTTCTTTAAGAAATAGCACCGCCCGCCCCTGCTCTGTGAGTATATCGCCTACAGCCTCACGCTTTAGCCCCAAGCCCATAAGAGAGCCAAGGAAGTCCCTGTGAGAGAGGGTATCACTCCTCCTGAATTTAAGCGTAACAGGAGTGAGGGGAAAGCTTGCAGACTCAGGCTCAAGGTAAGGGGGGAATGCGCCAAGCATTTGCCTTTCGGCAGCTTCAAAGCCGCCCCAGAGCATAAGCTTGCAGCTGCTATGTATAGAAAAGGCAAGGCCTAAGGCAATAGCTTGCTGCCCTTCATCTAAAAAGCCTGAAAAGCAGGGGAAGCCGCCCCCTTCAGCCTGACTTAAAATATCCTCTATGCGTGCTTTAAAAAGGGAATATTCAGGGGAATTAATATTCATTCTCGGTAAATACCCTAACATTATCAGGGGTATTCAGGTCTACACCGCCGGAAGGAACTCCCTCGGGTATCATTATGTAGGAGTTCTTTTCTATGCGCTTAATATCCGCCTTTAAAATGTAAACAACGCCTTGGAGAAAGTCTAAAATACGGCCTGCTTCGGCGGAGCTGATGTTCTCGTCAAAGCAAACTATAACTATTTCCTTATTCCTTAGCATGTTTGCGGGTTCGGCCGCATCGCTCAAATGAACAGGCCGCACAAACTTAACGCCGTGGCTTACGTTGCCGCCGCTTTTGCTACCCATGTTAAAATCGACCACCTTACTGCTGTTATAATCCTCTAAATATGAAAACTTGGAGTCTTCCTCCTCCTCGGGCTCATATCTGTAATCGTTGTCATCATCTTCATCATCGTCGTATTCGCCGCCGTATTCATCCCCGTATTCGTCCTCGTTTTCCTCTTCCTTTTCCTCGTCCTCGTAGTCCTCACGAGTTTCATCATACTCGGCTTCTGTTCCGGGCAGAATCTTTTTTGCAAAGTCTTTAAACTTCCCCACAGCTCAAACCTCCTTATGCATACAGTCGCGGCCCAAAAAGGGCACTGCCGACACGAATAATATTAGAACCCTCTAAGATTGCGTCCTCATAATCTGAGGACATACCCATAGAAAGGTATAACATCTCAATATTACTATTATCCATGTTTTTGCCTGAAATGTCAACAAACAGTTTATGCAAATTATAAAAATTTTTTCGATTTTCTTCCGAATTTGCACTAATAGGCGGTATACACATTAAACCTTTTACTCTTATTGAATCAAAAATCGCTATATTTTCCAGCAAATTGCACAAATTTGATTGATGAATTCCACTTTTGCTGTCTTCATCGCCAATATTTACCTCTATTAGGGTATCTGTGATAATTCCTGCCTGCTTTGAGCGCAAATTTATTTCGGCGGCCAGTTTTTCACTGTCCAAGGACTGTATCATTTGCACCTTGCCCACAATTTGCCTTACCTTGTTTGTCTGCAAATGGCCTATGATATGCGCCTGACACCCTTCCAACTGCAGCTCCTGCTCCTTTGAGAGGAACTCCTGAACCCTGTTTTCGCCTATTAAATTAACGCCCAGCTCAATGGCACAGTTGATAACCGCAGCCGGAACGGTTTTTGTAACCGCCATAAGCTTAACATCCTGCGGCCTGCGGCCGGATTTTATCGCCGCATTTGCGGCTCTTTCTAATATAGTTTTGTAGTTATACTCCAAATTTGACTGTTGTTCACCGCTGATTGGGTGTAACGAGCTTTCCCTCATAAATATTGGCTCCCTCCACTATTACTTCATCATAATATTTTAAGCTGTCATCCGGTGCATTTTCCTTTTCATCCTCGGTTTCGGGCACTTTGCAGATGATTATATCCTCGCTTACATCCTGATAGACTATGTTAATACGCCGTTTTTTAACCTGCGGCCCTACAATAATATAGACATACTTAAGCTCTTGAGTTGTTGTGCCTATTATATTGCCCTCTTCGTCCTTTTCGTCCACAGTCTCTGTGCCGGTGCGCACAGCCCTTGCGCTTACACATGCGCCTGTGTATTCCCTTAGAATGATTTGCACAGGCTGATACCTTAGCACGGCTAAATCGGCGGACATATAATCGCACCTGAACACTACTACGGCCTCGTTTGAGCCTATCTCCTTGTTAATAGCAGTGACCTCAACTGAAAGGGGATTAACAGAGGTGTAGGGGAGTATAAGCTTTATTCTGTCCCGTTTACTGTTATTATATATCGCTGTGGAGATATTATAGGCACTTTCTATTTTAAAGGCCTCTTCTGTGCTAAGCACAGCTGCAAAGTACCAGTCGAATTCACCCACTATTTTGCCTGCCTCCAGGCCTGTGGCCTGCTTGGGTGCAGCCGTTGCCGCACGCAGCTTGGCGGGGGTAAGGTTTTTTGCGTCAGAGGATTTAAGCACTTCCTCATAGCCGTCTACCTTGCCTATAAAATAGCCTGAATATGGGGCTTGTATGCTCTTGCTATCGTAGCTGTAACGGCTTGCCAGAGCTTCTATTTCACCGTCAATGGCAATAATACGCTGGTTATAATCTGTCTCTTTGCCTGTTACTATGTTATATTTGCTCATGGAATAGAGCAGAGAATTGCGCATAGAGTCTACACCGTTAAAATCCCCCTCGTTTATGCAGTTCATTATCTCGGCGAGCTTTGCGTCTATCTGCTCATTGAGCAGGTCGGGGTTGGCGTTATATTTAACTCCGTCGGCCTGCAGCTCGTCAAGCTGCTTGCGCTCGGCCTTTAGCTTTTCTATCTTTTCTTGAGCAGCGGCCTGCTCGGCGGAGGTATACACCAGTGCCACAGGCGAACCCTTTGAAATACGTGAGCCGTCCTCGGCGGTATAGGCACGAACGCCGCTTAAATTGGAGTCTATCACCTGCTCATCTCTTATTACATAGCCCTTTGCGGTTATAAAATCGGGGACAGTTTTGCGATATGCGCCCTCGGTTTTAATGCGGGTGTAGCCATAGGTGAGCACCTGGCCGATAATAAAGGTGACCACAAGAAACGCAAGAATAACCATTGCGGCTATTGCGCCAAGCTTGCGCTTAACCTTAGTTTTAGCGGGACTTTTTCTAACCCGCTTGTGCGCAGGGGTAGCGACAGGAGCAGAAGCAACGGTGGCGGGAGTGGTGGGAGCAGCAGCCTGTGGATTTGCCGAAAGAGGCATAGGATCGCGCTCTTTTTTTGCAGAGGCAGAGGAGGCGGTTTTAGCTTGAGAAGGAGGCGAAGCTGCCGCTTTTTTTGAAGGCAAAGGCTTATGAGCCTTGGATTTATCACGTATGATAGAATCTAAAACCGAAGCATTTTTTTTAGATTTGGTTTGCTCATCCTTTGCTTTCATAGTTAAAAACCCCTCCTAGAGGCTAGAGGCCAGAAGCTAGAAGCTAGAAATTCTCAGTTTCCGCTACCGCATTCTAAACTTAAATTTGCGCAGCAAATTCACCTAAACTATTATCCATTATCTAAAACTTTAAGGTTTGTAGGGGACGATGTCCACATCGTTCCGTTTCTCCAAAATTTGCGTATACTTACGTTACGATGTGGAAATCGTCCCCTACAAGGTTGCGATTGGGCAATTTATTGCCGCTAATGCCGTGAGGTTATTATTACACAAAGGCACGTAGTGCCAACCTTTAAACGTAACAATGTTCTCTCAGGCATCGGCAATTTATTGCCGCTAATGCCGTGAGGTTATTATAGCATATCCACGCATAAAAGTCAAATTTTGTGTAATTTAAGGCGGGCTTTTGCGGGCTGAAAATGGCTAAGGCATGGGCTTTTTGGTATGGGTGATATGTTAACAAGAAGTTTACAAATATGTAATTTTAAGTTGAAAATTAAAAGTTGAAAGTTGAAAATTGTGGTGATTTGCTGCGCAAATTTTGATTAAAGGAGTATTTGGCTGTGCTTGGACGAATTTTGTAGGGGACGATGTCTACATCGTCCCGTTTTTCCGAAACCCGCAGGTGTTCACGGGATGATGTGGACATCATCCCCTACGGATTCTAAAGCTTTGGATAAAAGATAACACATAATATATAAGAGTTTAAGACAAAAAAACTATGCATTATGCATTAAAAAGCAATCGCTTCAACAAGCTCATCAACACAACTATAATCTTCTCCAAAAAACCAGCTAAACCTGCTATCTCGCTTAAACCAGGTTATCTGCCTTTTTGCAAAGCGGCGGGTTTCCATTTTAAGCCGCTCTACGGCCTCGTCAAAGGTGCACAGGCCGTGTAGATAGGCTGCAAGCTCCTTGTGGCCTATGGCCTGTGCGGATGTTCCGCTCTCGTTAACGGCCAGAATGCGCCTTGCCTCCTCGAGTAAGCCCGCTTCCAGCATTTTGTCTATCCTGCTGTTAATTCGGGTGTAAAGTGTGCTTCTATCCTTAAAATTAAGGGCGATGCATTTAAATTGATAGGGGGAGGGCACAGCCCTTGAAAGGCGTTTTTGCTCGCTTATGCTTATGCCGCTTAGTCTGTAAAGCTCAATTGCTCTTATAATGCGGCTTAGATTGCGTGTTTTGCTCAACTCCTCAGCCGATTCAGGGTCAAATACCGCAAGCTCGCTTAGCAGAGAACCAAGCCCCTCCTGCTCGGCCTTGGCCTCCAGAGTGCGGCGCAGAGCTTCATCTCTGCCGCAGTCAAGCAGCTTTATATTATCTATTAAGGAGGAGATGTAAAGGCCTGTCCCGCCGCATATTATGGGGCTTTTGCCCCGTGCGAGTATATCCTGAATTGCCGCATTGGCATCCTCAAGAAAACGTGCAAGGCTGTATTCCTCATTTGGTGGTAGAAACTCCAGCAGATAGTGGGGCACGCCCCGCTTTTCGGCCTGAGTGGGAGCGGCTGTGCCTATGGGCATGTTAGAATATACCTGCATGGAATCGGCAGAGATAACCTCGCCGTTAATGTGCAGAGCCAGCTCTGCCGCCAGAGCGGTTTTGCCTGTGGCTGTAGGGCCTGCTATTACTGTTATGTGGGGTTTGTTTTGTTTGCTGTTCACTGCCTGCCAAACCTCTTCTCTATCTCCCGCTTTGTCAGCAGGACGTAAATAGGCCGTCCGTGTGGGCAGTGCTTTAGTTCTGGCTCCTTGAGCAAATCCCGCACCAGGGCGGCAAGCTCCTCCGGATTGCTCTTGTTGCCGGCCTTAACGGCGGCACGGCAGGCGATAGAGTGGTAAATCCACTCAAGGTGCTCTGTGCGCACGCTCTGCCTGTTTTGCGTGAGATAGCCCGCAAGCTCCATAACCGCAGAGGCTATGTCACTCCCCGCCAAAATGGGCGGGATAGCCCGCACAAGCACAGTGCCATCGCCAAAGTCGTCCAGTTCAAAGCCCGCCTGAGCGGCCAGCTCTGTGTCGCCTATAACTGCGTTATACTCGTTCCTCTCAAGGCGCACTGTTACAGGCTCAAGGAGATACTGCATCTGCCCCTCGTCACAGTCCTTAATAAGCTGCTCATAGAGCATACGCTCGTGTGCGGCGTGCTTATCAATAAGATAAACACCCCCTTGCAGCTCCATGATGATATATGCATCAAAGGCCTCGCCTATAATGCGCGGCTCAGGCTCGGCGTCAAAGCTCTCAAAAACAGGCTGAATGGCGGGCTGCTCAGGCTCTTCATTAGCAGGAGCGTGGGAGGGGGGCGGCGTCGGCGCAGGAGGCGCAGGCTCGCTGCGGTATTCAAAGGCTGTGCTGTCCCTGAGTGTGCCTATCTGCCGTGAGCTGTAGCTCAATTTAGGCGGCATTATGTCCGCTATAGGAATATCAGGGAAGCGTGACTGCTGATTTTGAGGCTCTGCTTTAGGCAGGGTATCCCCCAAGGGGAGCGGATCTGCCGTTAAAGGAGGAGCGGAATCTCCTTGCTTAGCCGGAGGTTCATATTGATTATTTTGGCTGAGCATATCCAAACTCAAATTGGGCTTGCTCTGCCCGCTTAGCTGCAATTCGGGAGGGGTATCGCCCTTATTCAAGGCAGCCTTGACCCCGTGGAAGACCACATCAAAAACGGGCTTTTCATTTTCAAAGCGCACCTCTGTTTTGGCGGGGTGAACGTTGACATCAACCAGCTCTAGGGGTATTTCCAAATTTAGCGCACAGGCGGGGAACTTGCCCACCATAATAGAGCGTTTAAAGGCCTCTTCAAGAGCAACCTGCATGGTGCGGCTTTTAACATAGCGTCCGTTAATAAAAAAGTTTTGCATACTGCGGTTTGGCCTTGCACAGTGGGGCTTGGAGATAAATCCGCTCACACGCAGATAGTTTAGGCTATAATCCAGCGGGATAAGCCCCTCGGCAAACTGCTTGCCAAAAACCGCATAAATACAGGCCTTTAAATCGCCGCTGCCGGGGGTGGAGAGAGCCTCCTTGCCGTCACGGATAAAGCTAAGTGAAATCTCAGGGTGCGAGAGGGCTATTCTGTCCAGCACAGCGGCCACTGCATTGGCTTCGGTAACGTCCTTTTTAAGGAACTTCATTCTTGCGGGAGTGTTGTAAAACAGCTCCTTAACCATAATAGTTGTGCCCACAGGGCAGCCTGCATCCTCGCACAGAGCCTCGCTGCCGCCCTCTATTACATAATGAGTGCCCGCAAGCTCCTCGGCTCTGCGTGTGAGCAGCTCGGTTCTTGAAACAGCAGAGACAGAGGCCAGAGCCTCGCCCCTAAAGCCCAGTGTGGCTATATGCTCTAAATCCAGCTCTGTGTGCACCTTGCTTGTGGCATGGCGCAAAAAGGCCGTGGGCACGTCCTCACGGGCTATGCCCTCACCGTCGTCTGTTACACGTATTAGGGTAACGCCGCCGTTTTTAATCTCTATGGTTATGTTGCGGCTTCCGGCATCTATGGCGTTTTCAACCAGCTCCTTAACCACAGAGGCGGGACGTTCTACAACCTCTCCTGCGGCGATTAGCTCGGCTGTGTGTTTGTTTAGTAGGGTTATTTTTGACATAGGATTATCTCCTTAGTGTTGGCTGTTTTATAGTGTTGGAGTCGCCGAAGTAACGTCTAAGAGCTTTGACAAGCACCTTTGGAAAGAAAACCCAAGCAAATATATAAGGAAGAGAAGATTCTATCTGACCTGTGGGCTTGTAACAAAAGCCATTTTCCGGTTTAGATGGACTATACCATATAGTCAACATCTCCCCTTGGGTATGGTCTGAATAGGGCGGCCAATGGGTTCCTGTAAACATATCACTGTTGTAATATCGTGTGCCGTCTACTGTGTATGTATAATGCATCCTGTAATCTCTGGAGTGATAATGTCCATAGCTATCATAAGAATATTGGTATTTTAGGAAGGTTCCCTCTGTACTAACCCAAGAGCTGTGGTACTGCGTTTCCAGCATTAGAATAAGCTTGGAGACGCCAAATGCTGCGCCCCAAAAAATCAAAGCGACAAAAATACCAACAAAAATCTTTTTCTTTATCAATCGGCAGCACGTCCTTCCATTGACTACCCCTTCGCAAGCTTAGAAATTTCAAATAGTATAGCCATTGCCTCCATGGGTGTCATGGTGTTAACATCTATAGAGTGCAGCTTTTCCATAATTGCGCTCTCCTTGGGGCTGCTCAGGCTCATTTGCAGGCTCTGGCTCTCACGCTTGCGTGAGGGCTTTTCCTTTACAGTCTCGCCGCCCTCAAGCTGCTCTAATATCTCCTTAGCCCTTGCAATAACAGAATTAGGCAGGCCTGCAAGCTTTGCTACCTCTATGCCGTAGCTGTCGTCTGCGCCGCCCCTGATTATCCTGCGCAAAAAGGTTATGTCGTCGCCGTTCTTTTTAACGGCGATGTTGTAGTTTTTAACGCCGTCCAGGCTTTGTTCAAGCACTGTAAGCTCATGATAATGTGTTGCAAACATGGTTTTTGCGCCCAGCTTGCGCTTTTCGGCCACAAATTCCAGCACCGCACGGGCTATGCTCATGCCGTCAAAGGTGGAGGTTCCCCGCCCTATCTCATCCAGAATAAGCAGGCTTTTTGATGTGGCCTTTTTTAGGATGTTTGCAACCTCGTTCATCTCCACCATAAAGGTGGATTGCCCTGTTGTAAGGTCGTCTGACGCACCTATACGGGTAAACACAGCATCTACAAGGCCGATTTCTGCACTCCTTGCGGGCACAAAGCAGCCCATTTGAGCCATGATTGCAATAAGGGCTGTCTGGCGCATGTAGGTGGATTTGCCCGCCATGTTAGGGCCTGTTATAATGGCCACTCTGTTTTCGTTTGTATCCAGAGCTACATCATTTGCCACAAAGGGGACATCTATTATAGCCTCCAGCACAGGGTGGCGGGAATCCTTTAAAATGAGCCTGCCGTCTGTGGTTATTTGCGGCTTGGTGTAGTTACGCTTGGCCGAAACCTCTGCAAGGGAGCAGAGCACGTCTATTACGGCTATGGCCTGAGCCGTTGCCTGTATGCGCTTTTCTTGCAGGGCGACTTTGTTGCGTATCTGCTCAAACAGCTGATATTCAAGAGCTTGCAGCTTTGTGCCTGCGCCCAGTATTCTGCCCTCAAGCTCCTTTAATTCCTGTGTTATGTAACGCTCGCAGTTGGCAAGGGTCTGCTTGCGTATATATTCCGCCGGTGTGCGGTCCTTGTACATATTGGTTATTTCTATATAGTAGCCAAAAACTCTGTTGTAGCCCACCTTGAGCTTGGGTATGCCCGTGCGCTCACGCTCGCTTGCCTCTATACGGGCTATAAAATCCTTGCCGCCGTTCATGTCCTCACGGAGCAAATCTATCTCGGTGTTGTAGCCCTCTTTGATTATGCCGCCCTCACGAATGGTAAAGGGAGGCTCTTCGGCTATGGAGCTTTCGATAAGCTCCAGAACGTCCGCCAAGGGGTCTATCTCATTCTTAAGCTCGTTAAGGAGCTTGGACTGCACGTCCTCCAGCCTTGTAATAACAGGCGCAAGGCTTGCTATGGTTGAAGAGAGAGCACGCAGCTCCCTGCCGTTTGCAGTGCCTGAGGATATGCGTATCATTATGCGCTCTATATCCTTTATGTCAGAGAGCAAAAGGCTTAAATCGCTGCGGAGTATGCTGTTAAGGAACAGCTCCTCAACTGCGTTTTGGCGGCCTATTATCTTGCTGCAATTGTAGAGGGGCTGCTCTGTCCAGGCACGTATAAGCCGCTTGCCCATGGCGGTTTGAGTTTTATCCAAAACCCACAGCAGCGAGCCTCGCTTTTCTTTGCTGCGCATAGTCTCGGTTAGCTCAAGATTGCGCCTTGCGGCTAAATCAAGGCTCATAAATTGGTTTTCGCTGTAATATTCTATTCTGTCCGCCTTTAGGCCGCTGCCCATTTTGGTTGAATTAACATAGCTAAGCAGTGCGCCAAAGGCGGAGGTGGCAAGCCGATTTTCGCTGTGCTCATAGCGCATGGCGGTTGAGCTTGCCTCAATGAGACTTAGAGCGTGGGAGTATTCAAAGTCTGAATTTTCAAGTATTTCTGCTGTGCAGGCTATGCGCTCACGGAGGAATGCGCCTAAGCCCTCTATAGAGAGTGCACGGGCGTTTAAAACTATCTCCTTGGGGAGATAGCGGCCAAGCTCGTTGCAAATTGCTGCTGCAAGCCCCTTCTTTTCAAGCTGAGTGAGGTTGATTTCTCCTGTTGAAACATCTGCAAAGCAAAGACCCGCACCCTCCTCGTTTACAAAAAGAGAGCACAGGTAATTGTTCTTTTCCTCCTCCAGCATACTGCCCTCTATGACAGTTCCCGGGGTTAGAATGCGCACAACCTCACGCCTAACTAAGCCCTTGGCCACAGCAGGGTCTTCGGTTTGTTCCACTATGGCCACCTTATAGCCCCGTGAGATTAGCTTTGCCGCATAATTTTCGTAGGAGTGATAGGGCACGCCGCACATGGGAGCACGCTCCTCAAGGCCGCAGTCACGGCCTGTAAGAACCAGCTCCAGCTCCTTTGAAGCCACCTTTGCATCCTCAAAGAACATCTCGTAAAAATCGCCGAGACGGTAAAAGAGGATGCAGTTGGGGTTTTGCTGTTTAATTTGGATATACTGCTGCATCATGGGGGTTAATTCAGACATATAATCACCGGTTTAACATAAATTGTTTGGTATGCTTTCGTTTATTTGTATTAATGTGTAGCGGGATATTATCGCAGCATGTGCTCATGCCGCACGGGCACGCACGTTGTTTAGTCGGTTGCAGCCAAAGGCTGCATTTTTGCAAGCAAAAACCCCGAACTTTCTGTTTCGCCGAGAAAGTAAGCAGCAGTGGTTGCCGACCAAATTAAAATTTGGGGCAACTGTGCATGGGTGTCATTAGCCAAATCAGAGATTTGGATGACACCGCAAAGATGCGAGCAGGGGGCGCAGAGTCGCCGCTCCCA
>JAISYX010000043.1 GCA_031269595.1 Oscillospiraceae bacterium | reverse complement strand
AGCATACCAAATATACGTGAAATCATAACAAATGGCGGCGAGATTACGGTTAAAAACCTGAGTAATGGCACAGAATTTAAGGCCAGCTGCGAGCTTTCAAGCAGGCAGAAGGATATTTTGCTGGCTGGCGGGCTGCTGAATTATACGAGAATTCAAAATAGCTAAATCTGATATTTAGTATGAAAACAACAAGAAAGGTAGAGGCGCAGGCACAACCGAGGCCTCTAACACATGGTGTTTAGCATGAAACGCATTGCCGATTTTTTAAAGGAACGTTTTTTTGAGCTTGCTCTTGTTGCACTTGGCATAGTTGCCTCCAGCTTTATAGCTATAGATGAAAAGGCTCTGCTGGGTATTGCTGTTATAGCTGTTGGGCTTGTTTCGGCATCTGTTATTATTGCTCTTATCTCGCGAATAAATCGTCAGTATACCAAAAGGTTCAAAAATGAGAGCGATGCTAATAGAGTTCTTATTAAGCTTTTAGAAAAGAAAAAGTGCGATTTGAACATTATGTCAAAGGTTGGTACAACTATATTTGATTTGTATGAAAGCTATCTTAAATTTTTGAGCAAAGAGGGGACATCTGTTTCCATTATCTTAACAGACCCTAATGATACTGGCATGATGGCCTTGCTTGACAGAATATTTAACGACAAAAAGGCTGGGCTTTCGGTTGTATGGCGGAATAATGTTGATAAAATGCTGCCCAAGCTAAATGAACTTTATTCCAACAAAAGCTTAGAGGAAGAGGACTATAATTTTATAAGAGAGCAGCTTACAAAAGCCAAAGGTTATGCGGATATAATAAGGGCTTCCTCTGCTTTATGGCAGGCCGCTGCTAAAATGGCAGGAAGAGAGGATGCACTGCATATTTATTATTCGCAAACACTCCCTGATGTAAAGGCTTGGATATTTAATAACAGCCATTTGCTTGCCGGATATTATCACGCCACAGAGCTTGGAGTTAACAGCCATATATACTATTATAAAAAGCGCAAGAAATCCAATAAAAATCGTGGTACATACAGTGATTTCAGGTCTTACAAAAAGCTGTGGGAGTATAAGATTGAAAGCCTTAGCAAGCAAAACAATATAGAAGTGTAAACTGGGGGTAACACCAATGCCTTTCTACAAAAAAATACAAGGCGAACGCCTCTACCTTTCGCCTCTTGATGTAGATTCTACAGAGCTATATGCCAAATGGCTGAATGACCCTGCTGTTGCGGTAACGCACGGCACTTACGGTCAGGTATTCTCGGCCTTTGGGCACAGGAAGAATGTTGAAAAAGAGGCCGAGAGCGGCCATAACTACACCATTGTGTTAAATGAAGGCGACAGGCCTATAGGTGTTATTGCGCTAATGAGTGTTGAGCACCTGCATCAGCGGGCAACCTTGGGCATTCTTGTGGGCGAGGAGGATTGCCGCAGCAAGGGCTACGGCACAGAGGCAATCAAGCTGCTGGTGGATTACGGTTTTAAACATCTTAATCTGCACAACATAATGTTGACAGTGTTTGCAGATAACCTGCAAGCCTTGGCCTGCTACAAAAAGGCCGGATTTAAGGAGTTTGGCCGCTGGCACGAATGTGCCTACACCAACGGGCACTATATGGATGATATTTTTATGGAAATTATTAATAATATTGTCAGGAGATAACCCATGCCTTTCTACAAAAAAATACAAGGCGAACGCCTCTACCTTTCGCCCCTTGATGTGGATTCTACAGAGCTGTATGCCAAATGGCTGAATGACCCTGCTGTTGCGGTTAATCTGGGCTTGTATACAAAGGCTTTTTCCTCATTTGGGCACAGGAAAAATATTGAAAAAGAGGCCGAGAGCGGCCACAACTATACCATTGTGTTAAATAAAGGCGAAAGGCCTATAGGTCAGATTGCTCTTATGGATGCAGAGCCGCTCCATCAAAGGGCGGTGCTGGGCATACACATAGGCGAGGAGGATTGCCGCAGCAAGGGCTACGGTGCAGAGGCAATCAAGCTGCTGGTAGATTACGGCTTTAAGCATCTTAATCTGCACAATATAATGTTGACAGTGTTTGCAGATAACCTTCAAGCCTTGGCCTGTTACAAAAAGGCCGGATTTAAGGAGTTTGGCCGCCGGCACGAGTGCTTTTTTAAAAACGGACATTTTACAGATACTGTTTTTATGGAAACTATTAATAATAAGGAGATATAAACAATGGCAAATATCGTTTCTAAAATCAAGGAAATTAACGCAAATGAGGCTCAAATTAATGAGGCTCTTACAAAATTCGAGGCGGTTGTGCGTGAACAGCTGGCTCGTGTTGAGCTTATGAAGGCAGGAGATGACTACATCGACTTTAACGCTCTTGATAAGCTAATCATAGGGGTTTGCGGCGGCGACGGCATAGGCCCTGTTATAACAAACGAGGCCGCACGTGTGCTGGAATATCTGCTTAAAGCAGAGGTTGAGGCAGGCAAGGTTGAGTTTAAGTATATAGACGGCCTTACCATAGAAAAGCGTGCAGAGGTCAACAAGGCCATTCCTGAGGACGTTCTGGCAGAGCTTAAGGCCTGCCATGTAATTCTTAAAGGGCCTACAACAACCCCAAGGGCGGGCGACCCGTGGCCTAATATTGAGAGCGCAAACGTTGCCATGCGTAAGGAGCTTGACCTCTTCGCCAACGTGCGCCCCGTTAAAGTGCCCTCTCAGGGCATAGACTGGACCTTCTTCCGCGAGAACACAGAGGGCGCATACACGCTGGGTTCTAAGGGCGTGCATGTCACAGATGATTTGGCGGTGGACTTCACCGTTACAACCTCTCAGGGCACAGAGAGAATAGCCCGTCTGGCATATGAATATGCCAAGAATAACAATAAAGACAAGGTAAGCATTATAACCAAGGCCAATGTTGTAAAGACAACAGACGGCAAGTTCCTTAAGCTATGCCAGGAGATAGGCAAGGAGTACCCGGACATAAGCACAGACGATTGGTACATTGATATAACCACAGCCAAGCTGATTGACGAAAAACGCCGCAGAGATTTCAAGGTGTTTATACTGCCCAACCTTTACGGCGACATTCTAACAGACGAGGCCGCAGAGTTTCAGGGCGGTGTCGGCACGGCAGGCAGTGCAAATCTCGGCAAGAGATATTCCATGTTTGAGGCCATACACGGCTCTGCTCCCCGCATGATTACCGAGGGCAGAGGCAAGTACGCCGACCCCTGCTCCATGCTGCGTGCAAGCGTTATGCTGCTCTCTCATATAGGCAGACAGGCCGAGGCAGACAAGCTTGAGCGTGCCCTTGATATTTGCATGTATGACGAGAAGAAGCTTAGCATAACAGGGCGTGACACAGGCTGCACCTGCGAGGACTTCGGCAACTATGTAATGGGCACTATAGAGAGCCTGTGAGCAGGCACACAGTTGAAAAAATATGAAAGGTAGAAATAGATACAGGCGTATCTAAAACATGGTGTTTCAGTGGCTAAACGAGAGAAGGTTTCTATGTCTGTAATACGGCGTTTGCCTAGGTATTACAGATTCCTTTCAGACTTAAAATCAAACGGTGTGGGCAGAATCTCATCAAGTGAGCTCTCTTACCGCATGGGGCTTACAGCCTCACAAATAAGGCAGGATTTAAACTGCTTCGGCGGCTTTGGCCAGCAGGGCTACGGCTACAGCGTTAACCAGCTACACGGCGAGATTGGC
>JAISYX010000137.1 GCA_031269595.1 Oscillospiraceae bacterium | reverse complement strand
CAGCACCACGGGCACACAGGCAAGGCCTACCGCCGCCCCATACATCCACGGGGCAAGGCTAACCAGTCCAAACACCACAGCCACAGGAGGCACAAGCGCAACCAGCGCAATCAAGGCGGTTGAAATAGCCGCTGCGCCTGTTAAATACTTGTTGCCGAAGGGGTTGCTGCCGAACAGGGAGCGGCCGCTCCTCATATTAAAGGCGTGTATAACCTGAGTTAGCGAGAGCACTATAAATGCCATGGTTCTGCCCCCTGCTATGCCGCCGGTAAAGCTCCAGCCCAGCCAGAAGCCCGCCAGCGTAAGCACAGCGAACATAATGCCCTGCAAGATGATTTGTGCACCCACTCCATTGGCAAATATGCCCTCATTTTTTGGGCGGGGCTTGCGGCTCATTACATTTTTATCGGGCTGTTCCATGCCCAGAGCAATGGCCGGAAGGCTGTCGGTTACGAGGTTAATCCATAATAGCTGCATAGAGAGCAGGGGCGAATTACGCCACAAAAGCATAGCTATAAACACGGTTAAAACCTCACCTATATTAGTGCCCAAAAGGAAGGTGACAACCTTGCGGATATTGTCATAAATGCCTCGGCCCTCTTTAACAGCCTCAACTATGGTTGCAAAGTTATCGTCTGTTAATGTCATATCAGCTGCGCCCTTGGCAACGTCTGTGCCTGTTATACCCATGGCGCAGCCTATGTCAGCGGCCTTTAGGGCGGGAGCGTCGTTAACTCCGTCTCCTGTCATGGCCACTATCTCCCCTTGCTCCTGCCAGGCCTTGACTATGCGTATCTTATCCTCAGGGGAAACTCTTGCATACACAGATATACCCCTTACATCCTTTGCCAAGGTCTCCTCTGGCATAGCCATAAGCTCTGCGCCTGTAACAGCCCTGTCGCCCTGCTGCATAATGCCCAAGCTCTTTGCAATGGCCGAGGCCGTGACCACGTGGTCTCCTGTAATCATGACAGGCTTAATGCCCGCCTGACGGCACAGAGCAACAGCTGCACGAGCCTCCTCACGTGGTGGGTCTATCATGCAGACTAAGCCCATAAAGGCCAGTCCGTTTTCAAGTGCTTCAGAGCTTACCTCTGCGGGAGGTTCGTCAAGCTGCTTTGCCGCAACTGCAAGCACACGCAGGGCGTTGCCGCTGTACTCCTCGTTAAGCTCAAAGCCCCTTGTTATGTTGCCGCTGACGCAACGTTTCGAGAGCACATCAAATGCACCCTTTACTATAACTATATATTTATCGTTTATCTTGTTAACTGTGGTCATGAGCTTGCGGTCTGAATCAAAGGGCAGCTCTGCCACACGTGGGAACTCGCTGTTTATGGCCTCCTTGTCAAGGCCGTTTTTGTGGGCGGCCAATATGATGGCCGTCTCTGTTGGGTCTCCCAGATGCTTGACCTCTCCCCCATTGCTAAACTCAATAGAGCCGTCGCAGCACAGGGCGGTTAGTCTGAGCAGTTCACGCACGGGGACGGTGTTTTCGGCTGTGATTTCCTCCTGCAAATTGCCGTCGGAGACAAAGGCCTTAACAAGGGTCATGCGGTTTTGGGTTAGCGTGCCTGTTTTATCTGAGCAGATAACAGAGGCACTGCCCAGCGTTTCAACGGCGGGCAGGCTGCGAATAAGCGCATTGCGCTTAACCATGCGCTGCACTCCTATTGAAAGAACAATAGTTACTATAACAGGCAAGCCCTCAGGAATGGCCGAAACCGCCAGAGAGACTGCTGTCATGAATATTTCAAGGGGCGGAATTTGGTCAATCAGGCCAACCACAAATATGATAGCGCAGGCCGCCAGCGCAACTATTCCCAGATATTTGCCCAGCTTGGCAAGCTTTTGCTGTAGGGGGGTGTCAACCTCTTGGCTGCCCTCCAGCAGGCCGGCGATTTTGCCCATCTCGGTTTCCATGCCTGTGCCTGTTACCACGGCCACAGCACGTCCATAGGTTACGCTGCATCCTGAATAAACCATGTTGCTTCTGTCGCCTAGGGGAGCGTCTGCCGCAACCTCAGCGGCTGCGTCCTTTTCAGAGGGGAGAGACTCCCCTGTTAGGGCGGATTCCTCCGCCTTAAGGCTGGCCGCAGAGAGCAGGCGTGCGTCTGCGGGAATGAAGTCCCCTGCCTCCAGCAGGATTATATCCCCGGGGACAAGGAGCTTTGCGTCTATAATCTCTTCTCTGCCGCCCCTGCGAACCCTTGCAGTTGGGGCGGAAAGGCTTTTAAGGGCGTCAAGTGCCTTTTCTGCCTTGCCCTCCTGAAACATGCCCATTATTGCATTTAATATTATAATAAAAAGTATAAGCGCAGGCTCAAAAAAGCCCGAAAAGCCCTCGTGGTCAAATTCTGAAAAGGCGGTAAACATAGAAATACCCGCCGCCACAATAAGTATGAGTATCATTACATCCTTAAATTGATCTATAAAGCGGGAGAGGTTGGTTTTCTTCTTCTTTTCCCTTAATTTGTTTTTGCCGTATTTAATTAAGGCCTCCTGAGCCTGCGCTGCTGAAAGGCCGCTGTGTTCTTGCGTGTTAAGTGCTTTTAAAAGCTCGTTTTTTGATGTGCTGTGGGGTATCATATAAATCCTCCTTGACATTATTTTTCTTGGCTGTTAATTATAGCATATTTCGGTAATTTAATCCAGATATAATATGTAAATAATTCGCTCCTTTAGGGCAAAAAAATCCTATGCTTTTAAGCCATAAAAGCATAGGATTTACAAGAGAGTGACAGGCTGCAATATTAAAGGTCATCCACGTCCTGAATTGGTCTTTCGCCCCTTGGACCGGAGCCCGTATAGCTTGAGTGCGCATCTGAATTCTTATTGGGAGTTCCTGAATTGCGGATGGTCTGAGCTATATCCTTTACATCTGCCTGTGTTTTTTGCTTCTTCTTAGAAATAGTAATCACCTCCAAAGCTTTGTTATGTGATTAGTATTTTCCATTTAAGATAAAATAATACAGGTGAGATTTGAAAATTTGGAAGGGCGCAGGAAGGCCGCTTGGAAGTGAAAGGTGAAAAGTGAAGAGTGAAGAGTGAAGAGTTGTGGTGGATTTGCTGCGCAAATTTTATTTAAAAGGTTCGTAGGGGTCACGGCTTACCTGACCCATGGTGCGGGTGACGATAAAACGGGACGGGAAAAACGAGGCGGATAAAACGAGACGGGCAAGCCCGTCCCCTACGGTTTTTGATTTAACAGGGCATCATGGGCGAACAGTTTTGAATGCACAACTCATATTTCGCTCTGCGAATTTTCTAACGCTTGGCGTTCCTTCTTCTCCTTGCGGTAGAGCACAAAATCACGGAAGAACAGGCGCAAAACCGCCACGCAGGGCACACCTACAAGCATACCCACAAAGCCGAACATCCCGCCGCCCACGGTTACCGCAAACAGCACCCAGAAGGGGCTCATGTCAAGGGCATCACCCAATATTTTGGGGTTGATGATGTTTGCGTCAATCTGCTGTATAACCAGCAGGGCGACTGCGCACCAAAGGGTCAGCCAGACGTTATGCTCAACATCTGCCACAAATATTATAAGTATAACCACAACTCCGCTTATAATAGGGCCAAAGTAAGGTATTATGTTAAACATACCAAATATAAGCCCTAAAACAAGGGCATAGGGTGCATTCAAGACACTAAGGACTATCGTAGCCAAGGCCGAAACTATAACGCAGTCAAAAAACTGACCCACAAAGTAATGGTAAACCACATGGTCTGTCTGGTGTACATAATTTGATATGTTGCCTATGGTTTTATCCTTTAAAAAGAGGGAGAGGAAGCGATAAAGCACAGAGATAAGAGCTTCCTTTTCCAGCAGCATATAAATTGATATAACTATGCTTAGGAGTATATTAATTAGCACATTACCAAGCCCTGCAAGCTGCTTGGCATACTGGCCAATATCCGCAGAGCTGATTGAATCAAGATAATTGTTAAGCATTGTGATTGCACGTGAGGTTATCTCCATATCCTTGAGGTAGGAATGTCCTTCAATAAAATCATTATAAATTTTAACAAATCTGTCCCCATAAACGGGCAGCTGCTCAACCAAATTGGCTATTCCGCCCACAAGCAGCGGAATAAGCTGGCTTAAAGCAAGGTATATTACAGCTATAACAATTATATAAACAGCAAATACACTAAGGGCTCTTGCACGCTTGTAAATAAACTTGGTGTTTTTTAGCTTGGAGCGTTTTATAAGCCTTTCCAGCTTGCTTGCAGGCTTGTTGAGAAAGTAAGCTATAGCAAAGGCCGCTATAAAGGGGGTAAGAATTGAGATAAAGAACCTTAACCAATCCAGTATAAAGCCTAGGCTGTCAAATGCTTTATATACAGCAATAACAGCTATAGCCAAAAGAAAAATGCCTATCCAACGGGTTAGACCCTGTTTTGAAAATCTTTCCACAGTATAAACCACCTGCCTGTTCTATATTAAATGAGTATCTCTGTTAACTGTAGGGGCGGACCTATGTGTCCGCCCTGCTTGCTGTGAATTTCCCGTCCTGGGGCAGACCTATGTGTCCGCCCTGCTTGCCGTAAATTTCCCGTCCTAGGGCAGACACATAGGTCTGCCCCTACAAACAGGTTCTTTACTATTAAATCTATTCTACTATATTATGGGGCAATATCAAATTAAATTTCTATTAATTTTTGCAACTATTCCCAAGAATGTATAAGTCTCCCATGGTGTTTGAGCTATTTGCACTAAAATCTCACCTTTCTTTTGTAGAAAGTGTCAATTTCCTATTTGAGTTAAAGTGTGCTAAAATAGGAAGTAACAGACAAATCTATTGAAAGCGAGGTTTTTTATTGTGCAAATCTCAGGCAAAATCAAAAAATGGGTACTTATCCCCGCACTTGCTGTGCTCATTGCGGCTTTATCCCTGCCCATTGCAGGCACGCAGGGAATTACAGCAGCGGCGGCAGCGGCAGATCTAAACGTTATATCCGCAACGGCATCCCCTCCTCTTGAGACCATAGTTTTTAACAAGGAGCTTACCATTACAGTGCAGACAAGCACCTCTGTAACCAAGGTTAGAGTGGCCTACCCCTCGGGAGGAACTTATAATCTGGCGGACATTAACTCAGGCTCAACCAATTACACCGACAGCGGCAGCGTGCGCACTTGGACGCTCACCTCATGGAATCAGCTGATAGGCAACCGCATTTATTGGATTTATGCAGGCGACGCCACAGGCTACGGCGATTACACCGCTATAGGCGGACCCTCAAACTGGCCGCATGAGCCGGAGGCTCCCGCAACACCCACCGTCTCACTTAACAAGAGCACTGTTAGCCTTAACGTGGGCGCACAGGAGGCTCTTACCGCTACAGTTCTGCCCGCAAATTATGCAAACAAGACAGTCAACTGGAGCACAGGCAACCCCAGCGTGGCTACAGTTTCAAACGGCCAGATTACCGCTGTTGCGGCAGGCTCATGTGTGGTTACGGCCGCTCTGGCGGCAGATACTACCGTTAAGGCCACCTGCACGGTAACCGTGACCGCTCCCAGCCAGACAGAGCCTCCCTACCCCTTCTGGCAGGATTACAAGGCATACGCAACAGCTAACACTCGTGTATACTATCAGGGGAATATCTATTACAACAGCTACTATGCAAATATAGGCGACAAGCCCACCAGCGGCGGCCCATGGGTGCTTGTAGGCCCTGCTGAATGGACTGTCCCTGAGGATGAGAAGAACTACCAAAAAGACCCCAATGGAGAGGGTTCGCAGATTAACAAGGTGCTCACCGATTCCGAGGTAACTGCACAGTGGGGCGGCATTAACCCCGCCTACTCCGCAGATTCCGCCTTGGACAGGCTTGAGGAACTGATTCCTGAAACCTATTACAACGAGCTCTTCCCCTATCGCTTTGGCTCAACAGCATGGAAGGCTATGGCTGTCTCACGGCAGTATTACCCCAACTATGCAGAGTTGCCCGATTACTACTCCTATCAAAATTTGCAGGAGGCAGTTGCAACTCTGGCTAACACCATTATTAAGGTGGAGTGGTACAACAATTCAACCTGGTGCTACCGCATTATACGCCTTAATAAGGAGACAAAGGAGCAAAGGCTGGTTTACTCTGACCCTGACTTTACCGCGGATTGGATAGCCGATACGCCAAAGACCTCCCAGATATGCGATTACGGCTCTTTCCTTGCTGTGGGAGACCTTAGCACAAGGAAGAAGGAGCTTGCGGCCTTCCTTGGCATAACCTGCCACGAGACAGGTGGCGGCAGCATAGACGGCACTGTGGACGAGCTGTATAGCGGCTACTACTTTAATGAAGAGGTTGGCTATATAGGCAGCTCCTCAGTGGGATACACCAGCGCAAGCACAATATGGCCTGCTGTGCCGGGCAAGAGCTACCACGGCCGTGGCCCAATTCAGCTCTCCTACAACTTTAACTACGGCCTGTGCTCAGACGTGCTCTACGGCGACAAGAACATACTCCTTAACAACCCTGATTTGGTTGAGCAGGACGGCGTGCTAGGCTTTATGACAGGCATTTGGTTCTGGATGACTCCCCAACCGCCCAAGCCCTCTTGCCACGAGTGCATTACAGGCATATGGAACCCCGCCCCGGGCACGCCTAATGCCCAGTTTAACGGGCAATTCGGCCTTACTATAGTTATAGTAAATAATGAATCCGGCAGAAGCGAAAACGGAGCAGACGCTGTTGGAAGACGCTGCCGTTACTTCCGTGCCTTCTGCACAAAAATGGGTGTCGATTTAGGAACACAACAGGTGGATACAGTGGGGATGGTAACATTTAGTTCATAGAAATGTTCAAGAAAGTCTACAATCTCCAAAGTGTTTTCGTCATTATGACAAGAAATTTAACCCAATCCTTATACAAAACGCTGATTTTTACGCAGCACTGAATAATTCATTGAAAATTTAGTTAAATGATGTTAGAATTGGGTTAAGGGAAAAAGTTTGGAGTCTTTACTCTCCAATAAAAGGTAAGCAAAGACTTCCCATTCCAAAATTCAAACGATTCCAAACAGTTCAAACAAAATCTAAGGAGGAAATTTGCGTGAAGAAGAAACTTGCAACACAAGGGCGCAGGAGCTTAGCATTTACAATTATGCTGTTAATGCTGCTTAGCACCATCGCTCTCTCCCCTGCCACCGCTAGCATAACCGTTAGTGCAGCAGGACCAACCAGCGGTCAAAACATGGATGAGTACCGTGTTATTGCCTATGTAACCCAGTGGAGCTGGCCGGGCACTGATGACCCAATGGTAGACAACGACGCAACCACAACAGTAGACCCTATGCGTGTAACCCACATTAACTATGCCTTTGGCCACATTGTACAGTCACAGGGCACAGGCACATCCTACACCAACGGCAACCAAAACTCAGCACAGTTCCCCGGCACAGTAGACGTTCCCGACCCCGATAAGCTAAGGGCTCTTGTGGCTCTTAAGGCTCAAAACCCCAAGCTGAAGGTTCTGCTTTCAATTGGCGGCTGGGGCATGGACGGCTTCTGCCCTATAGTTCACGACGCAACCAAGAGAGCCGCCTTTGTTAACTCCTGCTTGGAGATATGCAAAACCTACGGCCTTGACGGTATAGACATGGACTATGAATATCCCGGCACATCTGCTGACTCCTACGACCGTTTGAGCTGTTCTCATGATGTAAACGGCTCAGGCGTTACAGAAAGCGGACAGGATAGCCCTCCAGGCGCAGCTGACGGCAACGATTATGTTGAGCTTATGAAGGCTTTCCGCAACAACGCTGAATACGGCTACAACTACCTCCTTACTATCGCTTCCGGTATAGGCTATGACTGGGCTGTTGCCTCTGCAACTCCTCAATATCCTAACTATCTGGACTTCATAAATATCATGACTTATGATATTTACGGCGAGTGGAGAAACCATTCAGAGTTCAACGCTAACCTCTACGGCAGCGGCAGTCTCAGCTCAGATACAGAAGAGGGCGGCGGAAAGGTTCTTTCCTATGACCTTACCTGTAACCGTATAGCTCTTAGAGGCTACCCCAGAGATATTATGAACATAGGTATTCCTCTTTACGGACGTGAGAGATATTACAGAAGAAGCACAGCAGCTCCGGCACGTAACCTCAACAACGTTACTCCTCTGCCTGCTTCCTTGGGTGATAACTCTTGGATGACCTTTAACCAGATTATGAGCCTTTACGATGCAAATGCAAGCACCGAGAGCAAGGTTCTTAAGGACGTTATCGGCTTTACAGACATAGCAACAGACCCCAACCTTAACAAGACTACAGTTCAAATAGGCAAGGGCGGCGTTGTTACTACTGTTGGCGGATACACAAGGGCTCAGGTTGCCGAAACCGAGCT
>JAISYX010000071.1 GCA_031269595.1 Oscillospiraceae bacterium | reverse complement strand
ATCACCGTAAAACGCCCGTTTTTAGGCAGACACATAGGTTTGCCCCTACAGAGCGAGTACATACAGAGACTAAAGTGCTAAATGAGACATGTTCAGCCAATAAAACCGCCGGAGCAAGGAGCTTAACTCCCGCCCGATATATAACAAATTTTAGCATATAAAAAAGCCATAAACAAGAGATTAAAAGTAAATTGTGGGGCTAAAAGAAAAATTCATCTAAACACACAAAAATTCAATGCGATTTTAGGCACATTGAATAAATTGAAAGGGCTTGTAGGGGACGATGTCCACATCGTCCCGTAAACACCTGCAAGCTTTGGAAAAACGGGATGATGTGGACATCGTCCCCTACATTTTTTGTTTGTTGTGAAAGCTGCAAGGCAGTAAAAATAATCCTTGACATCACTGCAAAAATATGCTAGACTACAAGCATAAAAGTTAATATTTCAATAACAGGGGAGTCCCAGTGACTGAGAAATGGTTGTGCCCATGACCCTTATACCTGATCCGGATAATGCCGGCGTAGGAAGGATAGATGAATGCGTTTAGGCTTATTTTATCCTAGGCGTATTTTTTTATAATTAAATTATCGGAGGAAAAAAGAAATGAAAGTAAATGTAAAAAGCAACACCTTTAAGCTGGTGTTCTCGGCTCTTATGATTGCGCTGGCAACGGTGTTGAGCCTCTCGCCCTTTAAAATGCCCTTTGGCGGCTCAATCACCTTGGCAAGCATGGTGCCGTTGGTTCTAGTTGCTCAGTTTTATGGCTTTTCGTGGAGTCTGCTTACCTGTTCTGCCTATGGTATTATCCAATTGATATTAGGCTTGGGCGATTTAAAGGGTCTTACACTTTGGGCAACCATAGGAAGCGTAGCCTTGGACTTTGTTGTAGCCTTTGCCGTTGTAAGCCTTGCGGCGGTTACCAAAGGAGACAAGCTTACAGCAGGAAGAGCGGCCTTAGGTGCATTTATTGGCACTTTTGCACGCTTTGTTATTCATTACATAAGTGGTGTGATTCTGTGGACATCTGTAGACAGCGTAACATGGCTTCCTGAGTGGCTGCAAAGCAACTGGTTTGTGGCAGATGGACGTTGGGTTTGGGGATACTCATTGTTATACAATGGCTTGTATATGATTCCCGAGATAATTTTAACAGTTGCTGTGAGTGCAATACTATTTGGACTTGTCAAATTTGATAAGCTGTTCAAAACAGCAGAGATATAATATTAAACTGAATATTGCTTGAAATTTGCGGCCGAACGCCTCTTGACGTTCGGCCTATTTTTTTATCACAAAAATAGCAGCAGAATCCCAAAATTTAACACAAACGCATATATATTTTAACACATTTTCGTACTTATTGTGATATAATTATAATAAAGAAAGATGTAAGTCCACACAATAACATTTTAGGAGGGAACAGTATGAAACGCATTTATTTAATCACCGGCGCAAACGGCCATCTTGGCCGAGCCATTGTAAAGCAGCTTGTTTCAACAGGTGCGCAGGTGCGGGGCTTGGTGCTTCCAAATGACGATGTCTCTATGCTGGCCGAAACCGGCATAGAGCTGGTAAGAGGTAATGTGTGTGATATAAGCTCCCTTGAGCCGCTGTTTGTGGGCTTGGAGGGCTATGAGCCTGCGGTTATTCACACGGCTGCAATTATTGATATAAGCTCAAAGGCCTCGCCTCTGGCCAGAGAGGTTAATGTGGAGGGTACTAAAAACATGGTTGCTCTGGCCTTGAAATACAAGGCGCACAGATTCATTCACGTGAGTAGCGTGCACGCCATTCCCGAGGCGGCAGGGCATAGGCTCATTAAAGAGACCAAGTGCTTCTCTCCGGACTATGTAGAGGGAGGCTATGCCAAAACCAAGGCGGAGGCCTCACAGTATGTTATGGAGCAGGTTGAAACCGCCAATTTACCTGCAATTATCCTGCATCCCTCGGGCATAGCAGGCCCCATGGATTTAGGCACAAATAACATTGTGTGCGCTATAGGCTCGTATCTCAAGGGGCACATTCCCTTTTGCCCGCACGGCGGCTACAACATTGTTGACGTGCGGGACGTGGCTGCAATGTGCATAGCGGCAGTAGATAAAGGACGTATAGGCGAAACCTATATTTTAAGCGGCAAGCATTATGAGTTTGCCGAAATCTTCTCAATAACCCGTGAGATAAGCCCCAAAAAGCAAATTAAATGCCTGACTATTCCCATGTGGATTGCAAGGCTGGCCGCTCCTATGCTGGAAAGGGCGGCACTGCTTAAAAAGAAGCTGCCGCTTATTACACGCTACTCCCTTAAAGCCTTGAGCAGCAACGATAATTTTAGCCACGAAAAGGCAAGCAAGGAGTTGGGATTTTGGCCTAGAGATATATACGAAACGCTACAGGACACAATAGCGTGGCTAAGCAGAACACAAAAAAGAGCGGCAAAGAGCCGCTAGAGCTGCATATTGTAGGGGACGGGCTTTCCCTACTAGAAGCTAGAGGCCAGAGGCTAGAAGCTAGAAGTTTTCCAGTCGAAGCACCCACTATATAAAGAAAGCTTGAATCACTTTTCAATTAATTTGCCGCAGCAAATTCACCTTAATTTTCAATTTTCAACTTTCAACTTTCAATTTATCCTGTCGTTTTCTACAATCTTCATGCAAAAAATCAGTCTATTTTGCACAATTGACATATTCGGCAATACTTGGTAAAATTATGGTAAGTATAAATATCAAGTTAAAGGAAGTATTGAATATGTTAGAACAGCTTCATAAAAACAAGGCTTCTAAGGCGGGGGCGTGGATTATCTTTGCCTCATTTTTAATCATGGCGGCTTACAGCAGCTTGAATCTGTGGGGCGCAAAGATTGCAGAGATAACGGGAAAAGACAGCGGCTTATGGATTATTGCAGTTTTGTTTCTGCTCTTCTTTTTAGCCTTGGCGGCGGTTATCGCCTCAATTGTGGCTTATTTTATGCTTGCAACCTCAAAAAGCCGCACGGTTAAGAGCTTTTCAATAGGCTTTGCTGTGGTGGGCATTCTAACTGCTATTTGGCCATTGGTCTGCTTAGTGGCAGCATTTGCCACAGAGCTCTCAGATAATTATGAAGCACAGGAAAACCTGATGTACTCTTTGTTTTATGCCATTCCTGCGTTAAAGGTTATAAGCCTTTTGGGGCTTTTGAGCTTTGGCGTTGCGCTGTTTAAAAAGGCGGGAATTGTAGGCGAGATAATCATTTCTGCGCTGTGGGCGGCCATTGCAGTGCAGCTTGCCACAACTGCTGTTTCTGTTTTGGCCACAATTGAGACGTGCATGGACTTTGAAGATGGTCCGGCAGCTCTGATTGCGCTAAGCCCAATGATGACTAAAATGGATTATGGATATGAGCTTCAAGGCTATATGAAAGTAATACTGGACATTAACATTTGGGCGTCAATTGCCGTGTTTATCTTTGGATCTGTGCTGTTTGCGCTCATTGCCGCAGCAAAGTCAGAAAGGCCGGAAATATATGTTACAGAAGCAGCCGAATATCCGGCTCTGCCCGCCCCTGAGACAGAATACGTGGTAAACGATGCGCTTTATTCAGGAGCAGAAAACCTACAGTAATTACGAATTTGGGTGTCGCTGAAAACCCGTAGGGGCAGACCTATGTGTCTGACCAGATTTCCAAAAAATTACCCTCTTTGGGCAGACACATAGGTCTTGCCCAACCAACAATTTAATAAAATTTGCGTAGCAAATTCACCGCAATAATTTTCAACTTTCAACTTAATAATGCATTGGTCAAATTGCATTATGAATCATACCTTTCAAGCCCCAAACTTCTACAATTAAATCCTTCATATTAATTGACATTTGGGCTCTGTTGTGGTACAATATTAAGGCCGCTTATTGCGGGTTTTAAAGAGAGGCTTGCCTCCACCCTTCAATAGCGAGTCTATATTAAAGGTAGGTTAAACCAATTTATGTACGCAATTATTGAAACAGGCGGAAAGCAATTCAAGGTTGAAAGCGGCGACGTTATCTATATTGAAAAGCTTGATGTAGAGGCAGACGAAACCGTGGAGTTTAAGGTTTTGGCCACAGGCGGAGAAGAGGGCTTTAACTACGGCGCAGACGCTAAGGTTACAGGCAAGGTGCTCAAGAATGGCAAGGCCAAAAAGATTCTTGTGTTCACTTACAAGCCCAAGAAGGGCAAATCCCGCAAGCTGGGTCACAGACAGCCTTACACTAAGGTTGAAATCACATCCATTGCATAAATGACAGGCATTAATTTCTATTCAAACAGCGGCGGTGAGCTCTTAGGTTTTAAAAGTGTGGGTCACAGCGGATATGCCGACAAAGGGCAGGATATACTCTGCGCATATGTCTCCTCCTCTGTATTAATGGCCGCCAACACAATAACCGAGATTCTTCACATAAACGCCGAAATTGAAGAAGGGGACGCATACCTTAAGCTAAGGCTCAAGCAGCATGAAGCAGAGGTGTGTGCACCAATTTTGCAAGGCTTGCTTCTTCACCTTACAACACTTGAAAAGCAGTATCCAAATTATTTAAAGATTACTACTACGGAGGTATGAGATATGTTACAACATAATATTCAGTTATTCGCCCATAAAAAGGGAATGGGCTCTACCAAGAACGGCCGTGATTCCGAATCCAAACGCCTTGGCGTTAAAAGGGCAGACGGACAGTTTGTTTTGGCGGGCAATATCCTTGTTACACAAAGAGGAACCCACATCCATCCGGGCAATAATGTGGGCAGAGGCTCAAATGATTCCCTATTTGCCACTATAGACGGCAAGGTTAAGTTTGAGCGTTACGGCAAAGACCGCAAGAAGGTTTCGGTTTACGCTGACTAATTTTTTAATGCTAAACCCGGGCGTTTATGCTCGGGTTTTTGTATTTAACCTTAATTTATGGGCAAAATAGGAGTACAGTCATGTTTTCAGATATAGTAAGGATACAAATTAAAGCGGGGAAGGGCGGCGACGGTAAGGTCTCCTTTCACCGTGAAAAGTATGTAGCAGCGGGCGGCCCTGACGGCGGAGACGGCGGAAAGGGCGGTAGCGTAATCTTTCAGGTAGACGATAATCTCTCTACCTTGGCCGATTTTCGCTATAAGAGGAAGTATTTTGCCCCTGAGGGAGAAAATGGCAAGGCGGGCAGAGGTTCGGGCAAAAATGCCGAAAATCTGCTGGTAAAGGTGCCTAGAGGCACACTTGTAAAGGATGATGCCTCAGGCCGCATAATTGCCGACCTCTCAGGAGACGAGCCACAGATTATAGCTAAGGGAGGGCGAGGTGGCTGGGGTAACAGCCATTTTGCCACACCCACAAGGCAGGTTCCCCGCTTTGCAAAGCCAGGCTTGCCCGGGGAGAGTATGGATGTACGCCTTGAACTCAAGCTGCTTGCGGATGTTGGTTTGGTTGGGTTCCCAAATGTGGGCAAGTCCACGCTTATCTCTGTTGTGAGTGCTGCAAGGCCGCAAATTGCCAATTATCACTTTACCACAATAACGCCGTCTTTGGGCGTTGTGCGGCTCAGTGAGGGCAATTCCTTTGTTATGGCGGATATTCCGGGCTTGATTGAGGGTGCGGGAGAGGGCGCAGGTTTAGGGCATCAGTTCCTCAGGCATGTGGAGCGTTGCCGTGTGCTCATTCATATTGTGGATGTCTCAGGCAGTGAGGGGCGAAATCCCATTGAGGATTTTGAGATAATCAACAAAGAGATGGCTAAATTTAACCCTGAATTGGCTGAAAGGCCTATGATAGTGGCGGCAAATAAGTGCGATCTAGCCACAGAGGAGCAGATTTGTGCATTTGAGGCGTATATCAAGGAGCAGGGGTATGAGTATTTTTCGATAATGGCGGCAATCAGGCATGGTGTTGAGCCGCTTTTGAATAAAATCAGCGAGATGCTGGCGACGCTTCCGCCTATCAGGCGTTACGAGCCCGAGCCTGCGCCTTTGCCTGATATAAGTATTATGGAGAACAAGGAATTTAAAATTGAGTATGTTGACGATACTTATGTTGTGGAGTCTCCTTGGTTGTTGCAGGTTATGCAGTCTGTGAATTTTGATGATGAGGAGTCCTTGCAGTTTTTTCAGCGAATGCTTATTGCGTCCGGCATAATAGATGGGTTGTGTGAGGCCGGATGTAAAGAGGGCGATAGCGTAAGCATCTATAACCTAGAATTTGATTTCGTCGACTAACTTCTTCTTTTCTTTTTGAAATAAAAGAAAAGAAGCAAAAGAAAATCAGCCCGCACACGGAGTTACGCTCCATGGTGTTGCTTTTTTGCCTGCGGTTTTAGCTATGATTTTAACTTCAGCGAAATAAAAGAAAAGAAGCAAAAGAAAATCAACCCGCACACGGATTTTTTATCCGTTGTGTTGATTTTGTGCCTGCGGTTATAACGGTGATTTTTATTGTCGGCGGACAGCACGTGGAGCTTACGGCAAGTAATTGTAGGGGCAGACCTGCGTGTCTGCCCAGATTACCATAAAATTCCCGTCTTTGGGCAGACACATAGGTCTGCCCCTACAGAGCGAGCGTAGTTATATCCAATAACTTTATCGGAGAATAGTATGAGTTTGGAACGTCTTTTAAACCTTAATTGCAATCCCCTTGAATACAGCGCAGCTTCCCTTGCCTTTATAGGGGATGGGGTGTTTGAAATAATGGTGCGTGAGCACCTTGTCTGTAAGGGGAACTGCCCTGCGGGCAAGCTGCATAAGCAGGCGGTTGCAATGGTGCGCTGCGAGGCTCAGGCGCAGTATGCAAAGCTTTTGCTGCCTCTGCTTAATAAAGAGGAGGAAGCCGCCTTTAAGCGGGGGAGGAATCATTCAGGGGCAAGAGTTCCGCAAAATGCCTCGGTTGCAGAATACCGCACTGCAACAGGGCTGGAGGCTCTTTTTGGCTACATATATCTAAAGGGGGATATTCCCCGCCTGCGTGAGCTTTTCAGCGCAATCACGCAGCCTAATGAGTGAGGTGGCTTAAGAGATGAGCAAAAGGGTTAAGAAAAAGAAGAGAGAGGAAAGCCGCAGGAGTGTTAAAAGCACCCTTACGGACATCCTCTTTTTTGTGCTTGGAGCGGCTGTTTACGGGCTTGCGGTTAACTGCTTTACTGCGTCAAATAACATTGCAATGGGCGGCTTGACAGGCGTTTCAACCGTGTTAAACTATCTGTTTCACTTCCCTATAGGTCTTACAATTGCTATTTTAAATATACCCTTATTCATTTGGGGAGCAAAGGCCTTAGGCATAAAATTTTTAGGAAGAACCCTTGTTGGCACAGTTTTGGCCTCTGCTGCAATTGACATTTTTGCATTTGTTAAAATACCCGTTTATGAGGGGGATAGGCTGCTGGCCGCAATTTTTGGCGGAGTTCTTGCAGGAGCAGGGCTTGCGCTTATCTTTATGAGAGGCGGCACTACAGGCGGCTCTGATTTGCTTGCAAGGCTTATTTACCGCAAATTCCGGCATGTACCTATAGGCAGGCTTATACTCATACTGGATTTGGTGGTTATCATTTTTGCTCTTACGGTTTACAGGAATATCGAATCTGCACTTTATTCTATCATTACTATTTATACCTCCTCTGCTGTGGTGGATTCCATGCTCTATGGCTTGGATTCCGGCAAGGTGCTGTTTATTGTTACCAAAAAGCCTAAGGAAACAGCCGAGAGCATACTGCACAAGCTTGGGCGCGGAGTTACAAAAATCAAGGGAGAGGGCGCATTTACAGGCAGCGCAAGCGATGTTCTTATGTGCGCCGTGCGCAAAAATGAGGTGTTTAAGGTAAGGGATATAGTTACGGCAGACGACCCCTCCGCTTTTATTATAATAGGCACAGCCAGCGAGATTTTGGGCGAGGGCTTTAAGGATGCGAAGGAGTAGAAGGCGTAGAATTAACAAAAACCCACTTGCTTTTATCTTAAATATGTGTTAGAATTACAGCATAAAGCACAGGGAGTGATAAAACATGCTGCGTCTAACCAATTGTAAATGGCTTAAAAGAGCTACAGCGGTAGCTCTTTGTGTGCTTTTTATTTCTGCTGTATTCTTTTCAGCGGCATGTATTTTTACAGGCTTAAACCACACTCACGACCATAATCTGCCAGACGGTGGATGCGCAGCCTGCGCACAAATAGCTGCTGCGGGTAGCTTCCTTAAACAAATTTGTGCAGCGGGAGCAGTTGGCATTGCTGCTTTTGGCCTTGTTTTGGGCTTTGTGCGCCTGCTGGAGTTAACCTGTCATACCCTTGCTTTTTGCTCACCTGTGCGACTAAAGGTTAAATTGAATAATTAAATATCCTTCAAGTAAATACCATAACTGTTTTAGCTTTGCCATTTGCAGAGCTGATTGCGTTTTGGTATTTTTTATTTTGTATTAAACTAAAATTTGGAGGTTCTAATATTGATTAAAAAATTGGGTTATATCATATTATCACTGCTGATTCTGCTTGCAGGTTTTTCTTCCTGCAAGGCATTTACCGCCGCAGACAAGGGCTTTAATATTGTAACAACAGGCTTTGCTCCATATGACTTTGCACGGCAGATAACAGCAGGAAAGGCAGATTTAACCATGCTTCTCTCCCCAGGAGCAGAGAGCCACTCCTACGACCCCAGCCCTCAGGACATAATTAAAATTCAAAAGAGCAAGATTTTTATTTATGTGGGCGGAGAGTCTGACGCATGGGTAGATAAAATTCTGGATTCCATAGACACAAGCAAGGTTAAAATCATAACCCTTATGGATTGTGTGGAGCTTGTGGAGGAGGAAACCGTTGACGGTATGCAGGAAGAGGCCGAGGAAGAGGAGGAACCGGCATATGACGAGCATGTGTGGACCTCACCACGCAACGCCAAGCTCATTGTACAAAAGCTTTCGGAGGCTCTGTGTGAGCTGGATACCGCCAATGCAGAGGAATATAAAAAGAACACCGCAGCATACCTTGAAAAGCTGGATGCGCTTGACGCTAAGTTCAAGGCTGTGGTTGCAGAGGGCTCAAGAAAGACTATCATCTTTGGCGACCGCTTCCCCTTCAGATATTTTGCAGACGCCTATGGCTTAACCTACTATGCCGCATTCCCGGGCTGCTCAACAGAGACAGAGCCAAGTGCAGCTACAGTTAAGTTCCTTATTGACAAGGTAAAGGCTGAGAAAATCCCTGTTGTGTTCCATATTGAAATGGGCAACGAAAAAATGACAAAGGTGATAAGTGAGGCCACAGGCGCAAAGGTTTTGCAGCTGCACGCTTGCCATAACATCTCAAGGGATGACTTTAAAAACGGCGTAAGCTATTTGGATATAATGGAGAAAAACGCAGATGCGTTAAAAGAAGCACTAGCTTGAAAAAATAAGAAAGGTATAGATACAGGCACAACATACACGTTTTAATAAATTGTTGGTGTGCAGTTCTATAACACATGGTGTTCAAGTGATTAAAAGGGAATACAAAGGGCAGGAGAGCGAGGTTCTGCTTGCCTGCAAGGATTTAAGCTTTGCTTATGACGGCGGCACGGCTGTAAGCGGGCTGAATTTTGAGGTGCACAAGGGTGATTATCTGTGCGTGGTAGGCGAGAACGGCTCTGGGAAGAGCACGCTTATAAAAGGCCTGCTTAATCTTAAATCGCCCGCTTCGGGCAGCATTATAAGGGGCGGGGGCTTAGGCTTAAATGAGATAGGCTATTTGCCTCAGCAAACCGCTGCGCAAAAGGACTTCCCCGCAAGTGTTTATGAGGTGGTGCTCTCGGGCAGGCTTGGTTCACGGGGTATTCTGCCCTTTTATTCCCTAAAGGACAGGGCTATAGCTCAAGAGAACATGGACTTGCTGGATATAACCCGCCTTAGACATCGCTGCTACAGGGAGCTCTCAGGGGGGCAGCAGCAGCGGGTTCTGCTTGCAAGGGCTATGTGTGCAACAAAAAAGCTCCTGCTGCTTGACGAGCCTGTTTCCGGCTTAGACCCTCTTGTAACAGCAGAGCTTTACCGCCTTATTGAGCGAATAAACAGGGAGGCGGGGGTTACTGTGATAATGGTATCACACGATATTAACAGTGCGGTTAAATACGCAAGCCATATACTACATTTAAAGCACGTGCAGCTCTTCTTTGGCGCAAAGGAAGACTATATTAACTCAAGTGCAGGCATTCAATTTTTAGGAGGTGAGCAATATGCTTGAGGCCTTGGGGGAGATTTTTTTAACTCCCGAATACGCATTTATGAGGCGAGCTATTCTGGTGGGAGTTCTGGTTTCGCTCTGTGCGGCTCTTTTGGGAGTTAGCTTGGTGCTAAAAAGGTACTCCATGATAGGCGACGGCCTCTCGCATGTGGGCTTTGGCACTCTGGCCATAGCCACGGCAATGAATGCCGCTCCTCTTACTATATCTATTCCTGTGGTTGTGCTGGCTGCCTTTATGCTGCTTAGGATAAGCGAAAACAGCAAAATCAAGGGCGATGCTGCAATTGCTATTATCTCCACAAGCTCCCTTGCTGTGGGCGTGGCGGTAATCTCACTAACCACGGGCATGAACACAGATGTTTGCAACTATATGTTTGGCAGCATTCTGGCTATGAACAAATCAGATGTAAGCCTTAGCATAGCCTTGGCAGTGGTGGTTTTGGGTATGTTCATCCTGTTTTACAACAAGATATTCGCAGTTACCTTTGATGAGAATTTTGCAAGGGCAACGGGAGTTCCCTCGGGCATTTACAACATGCTGCTGGCATTTCTTACAGCTATTACCATTGTGCTGGGCATGAGAATGATGGGTGCAATGCTTATCTCCAGCCTTATAATCTTCCCTGCATTAAGCTCAATGAGGCTGTGCAAAACCTTTAGGAGCGTTACCATTTGCTCGGCGATTGTCTCGGTAGTTTGCTTTTTTATAGGTGTGCTGCTCTCATATGTGCATGTAATACCCACGGGAGCAAGCGTTGTGTTAATCAATATTGCTGCGTTTTTGCTCTTCTGGGCGGCAAGCCTGCTGCCCTTGAGGAGCATAGGAGATAAAATTCAAATTTGGAGGAAATCTGTATGAAAAAGCTGTTAGTGTTACTGGCCCTGTGTGCAATGCTTATTTTATCGGCATGTCAAACTAAAGCACCGGTTAACCAAAGTGCAAAAAATGCAAACGGTACGCCTGCGGTTAATCTGCCTGCAAACAACACCCCTCTTGGGCCGGAGCTTGCAGGTCAGGTAATTGAAATTAAGGAAAAGATGTTCATTACTCAAACCAATGATATTTACACCAATTCAGAGGATTATCTGGGCAAAACCATTAAGTATGAGGGGATATTTACAACCTATGCAGTTCCCGATTCAGATGCGGTTTATTACTCGGTAATCCGTTACGGCCCTGGCTGCTGCGGGAATGATTCCAATGCGGGCTTTGAGGTGGTTTGGGATAAGGAATACCCCAATGAAAACGACTGGGTAGAGGCCGTTGGCGTACTTGAACAGTATGAGGAAAACAACTGCGTTTATATACGCCTGAGGCTCTCCTCACTAAACGTGTTGCCTGTTAGAGGCGTTGAAAAGGTAAGCAGATAACAAAAAACATGCTGAAAGATTTAAAAATCTTTCAGCATGTTTTTTGTTAAATTGAAAATGTAAAATTAAAAATTGAAAATGAAGGCTATTTGCTTGCGCAAATTGCAGTAAGCTTCAACTGGGCAAACTCTAGCCTCTAGTTTCTAGGTAACCGCTGATTTAAAAAAACGAAAAAGTGTGATATAATAGAATAAAAAGCTAGGAGGGAAAATATGAGCTATCAGATGAGCATTGCAGATATAGAGTATGAAAATCGCAAG
>JAISYX010000027.1 GCA_031269595.1 Oscillospiraceae bacterium | reverse complement strand
TTGCCGACCAAATTAAAATTTGGGGCAACTGTGCATGGGTGTCATTAGCCAAATCAGAGATTTGGATGACACCGCAAAGATGCGGGCAAGGGGGGCGCAAAGTCGTCGCTCCCACACTCGTTGCGCCCCCCTTGCATCCCCCGCCTATCCCTCAAACGTCTTGCGTTTGAGAAGCTAAGCGGTAAGTTGTATTGTTTAACCTTTGCCGTCTGTTTCTATATATTATAACTCTGTGGTTTGATGTTTAGTCTCCTCTGCTCACTTCCCCATCCATAGCTCAATTACTCCTAAAATCTCCCGTATATAGGCGCAGGGAAGAATTACTATACTGCTTTTTCTGGAGATTGGATAGGGCTTTAGGCCATGCTTTTTTGCCCTTTGCTGTGAGCGGTATTGGTGATATTCGCTTGTTACTAACACTATATCTTTGCCCAAATTTCTCTCGTCTAGTATTTCTTTTGAATACTTTATATTTTCTTCTGTATCGCTTGCCTCTGCTTCCTCTATAATGCGCTCTGAGGCTATGCCCTTGCGCACAAGATACTCCTTCATAACAGCGGCCTCTGTGCGCTGTGAATCCGGCTCTAGGCCGCCTGTGACTATGCAGCTTGAACTGGGATTTGCCTTTAAATAGGGCACTGCTGCATCAAGGCGTTCGGCTAATTCTTTGCTTGGCTCATCACCCTTTACATATCCGCCCAGTATGATTACAGGCAGATTGGCGGGCAGTTCCTTTACTTGCTGTGCAGAGAACAACACACACAGCATAATCAGACAGAATATCAGGCCTGCAATGTACACTCCTGCGATGCCAAATGCGCTGAATCTTATGGCTTTGCTGCGTTTGCAGAGCCTTTTTATGCCCTGCCAGAACAGGCTTGTCAAAACAGGCAGTAGGCCTATCAGCAACAAAAGACAGGGCGCAATCAGCACTGAAAAGGATGCAGATTTAGTGAAAAATATCAGGCTAATCAAAGCAAAGATGACTAGCGTTGCTCCGCACAAAATTACAAGGATTTTTGCTATGACTTTATAGGGTATCTTTTTAAGGAAGGTCTTTAGCGTGAGGCAAGCTTTGCTTAATGCTTCGCTTATTTGTGAGAGTTTATTGCCTGTGCTTTTCATCCTATTTGCCCATCCATAGCTCAATTACACCTAAAATCTCCCTCATATAAGAGCGGGGCAGGGTTGCTATAATGCTTGTTTTGCTGGAGATTGGATAGGGCTCCAGTCCGTGCTTTTTGGCCCTTTGCTGTGAGCGGTATTGGTGATATTCGCTTGTTACTAACACTATATCTTTGCCCAAATTTCTCTCGTCTAGTATTTCTTTTGAGAATTGCATGTTCTCGTCGGTGTCGTATGCCAAGGACTCCTCTATAATGCGCTCTGAGGCTATGCCCCTGCGCTCCAGATACTCCTTCATAACAGCGGCCTGTGTGCGCTGTGCGTCCGGCTGTAGGCCTCCTGTGACTATGCAGATTGAATCGGGATTTGCCTTTAAATAGGGCACGGCTGCGTTAAGCCTCTCCCCCAGCTCTATGCTTGGGCTGTCGTTTTTAACATATCCACCCAGTATGATTACCGGCAGATTGGCGGGCAGCTCCTTTACTTGCTGTGCAGAGAACAACACACATAGCATAACCAGACAGAATATCAGGCCTGCAATGTACACTCCTGCAACGCCAAATGCGCTGAATCTTATGGCCTTGCTGCGTTTGCAGAGCTTTTTAATGCCCTTCCAGCAAAATATAGTAATTATAGGCAAAGTGCCTATAGCCAAAAACAAAATGGGCGCAATAAGGGTGGAGAAGGTGACAATAGGCGTGAAGAATATCAGGCTGATAAGCCCAAAGGCGATTAGCAGCAAACAGCCCAAAATTACAAGGAATTTTGCTATTTCTGCATAGGGGATTTTTTTAAGGAAGGCTTTCGCCTTAGTCCGGCTTTGCTTAGATTTAACCGACGCCTTGCGTGATTTGGCCTTGTATGTTAAGGGTTTTTTGTTCCTGTTTGGGGTGTTGGTGGTTTTCTTTTTATTTTTTTTATGTTTCTTTTTACTCATAGGTCTCCTTGTTTGGTTTGTAGGTTTGTTTTGCTTGCGGGTGATAAGGTTGCGTTTCTATTACTCTGATTTACGTGCATCATTGCGAGCACCACTAAGCTTGAATTTACTATGCGGTTACGAGTGCGAAGCAATCCAGTTGCACTAAGCCCCTGTGCTACGGTTGAACGTCTGGCCTTGCTCCACTGGATTGCTTCGCACACGGCACTTGGCGATTGTTTTAGATTGACTGCGTGCTCGCAATGACGCAACTTTTGTGGTTTCAACGTCATTTAACGCACCGCTGTAGCTTTTCGGGCGAATGCAATTCGCACAATCGCATCCAAACGCCCAGTCGCCTCCCTCAGTCACCTTACGGTGACAGCTCCCAAGAGGAAAGCCAGCCCAATCTCCATCGCAGAGGGAGCACGCAGGGCGGAGATATAGATTTACCGAGCTTGTTATGAGTGGCGCAAAAATGTATTTCTTTTTTTAATCAAAATTTGCGCAGCAAATCCACCATCACTTTTCACTCTTCACTCTTCACTGCAAAATTTCCCAAAGGCAATTTTGCTCCGCCTCTTAGCTCTTTAAAAAATGCACGCAATGCCTCGCCGCACTGCTTTTCCAGCACGCCGCCTAAATATCTTGGCCGATGGTTGTATTTAACATCAAGCAGGTTAAGCAGAGAGCCGCAGGATCCTGCCTTTTTATCGTATGCGCCAAAGATTACGCGGCTTATCCTTGTGTTGATAGCCGCCCCGGCGCACATTGGGCAGGGTTCAAGGGTGACATACAGCTCACAGCCGCTTAGCCTCCAGCTGCCAAGGGTGCGGCAGGCGGAATCTATAGCCATCATCTCGGCGTGATACAGGCCGTTTCTGCCCGCTTCACGCAGGTTATAGCCAAAGGAGATTATCTCTTCCCCACGCACTATAAGCGCACCCACGGGCACTTCTCCAAGGCTTGCGGCCTGATTGGCATAGCCCAGTGCAGCATACATGTACTTTTCTTCTCTGTTCATAGGCTTAGCATTTTCCTCAAGACATCTACTGAAAAATATATGACAACTAAAATCATTGGTACGTTGCCTATTATGGATTTCCACTTTTCTGTTGCGCTAAGCGAGGTTTTATCCTGCGCCAAGCGGAAGATGTTGGCATCTCGGCGGCTGTATTTGGCCAGCATAGGCAGGCTCACAGCCATTAAAATAATGCTGAACAGCAAAAATCCTATAGTTATTGCCATGCTATAGTCTGGATACCATTCGGCCAGAGTGCCCACTACACAGGATATAAAATTGTTGATAAAATGCAGCAGCATGGCGGGTATGATTGAGTTTGTATAAACCACCATCCAGCCTAAGTATAGCCCTAAAACAAAGGCAAAGGGAGCTTGAACTATGTTGCCGTGGAATATGCCGAAGAACAGGGCGGAAATAAGGATAGCAAAGCTATCGCTGCTGTGCTTGCGCAAGCCTTGCAGCACCATGCCCCTAAACAGCAGCTCCTCAAATATGGCAGGGCCTATGGAGATAGCCGCTGTCATTAGCAGAACCTCTATTATGTTGCTGCCCATTGAGCCATCAGGGGACGCTGTGTTAAAGCCAAGGAACTCCACAGCGGTTGAAATCTGATTGGCTATGGTGTTGGATATGCGGCTAACGCCAAAGCCTAGGAAGAGCAACGGCAAAATAAGGGCGGGATTTAAGTATCTTGGTCTCTCTTTATCCCTAAGGCGTATGCGCATAGCAAGTATGCCTATTATTGCGGGTACACCACAACATATAGTGGTATAAGCTATTTGCAGCAGAGCCTGAAACTGATTGGCTGTAAAATATTGCAGCACAAGCTCCCTGTAGTTTAAATCTACAAGAAAATACTGCATAGCCACGCTAAAGCCCTCAGACAAGCCTGCGAAGAGCAAAAGGCATACACCTATGCCTGCACTGCGGCGGATAAGGCTTTTGCGCTGGATTTTTTGCTCGGTGTTGGGATACTGTATTTGTGTGTTCATACGCTTGCTCCTCTGGGGGCTGGAGGCCGGAAGAATGAGACTAGAACCGCCTAGTCTTACGCTCCCCGCAACGCCCTGTTAATTATTTTCAATGGTTAGCTTTAAAGCTGTAGTGCCTAAACCCTTACGCTTTGTAGGGGATGATGTCCACGTCATCCCGTGAATACATGCAAATTTCGGGGGAACGGGACGATGTGGACATCGTCCCCTACGGACTTTAATTTAAATTTGCGATAGCAAATTCGCCTTAATTTTCAACTCTCAATTGTCAACTTTCAACTATTTTGAGCTTTAAGCTCAAAATAAGCCTCAAAGCTCTTGCCTCTGGGGTTTACTCCGCTAAACCAGGCCTTATCTTCTTGTGTGTGCGCATAGATTTCTATTATATCGCCCTCTATGCATTCGCTTAAATAGTTTATGGTCATATAGCGTACGCTTTTATCATGCATACCGCCGGGCATATAATCCAAGCAGAGGTTAACATAAAAGCAGTTGTTCATGTGCAGATTATAGTCTAAATCGGTGTATCTGACTATGTGCTCGCCCTGCTTTTTGCACTCCTTAGGCAGCTTGATACGCTCCGCCTGCCTGTGGGTGGGCTGCCTGTTTATCTCCTTGGATACCCCAAAACGGGTGAGTGCTTCGGGGTGCAGAATTTTGCGGCTGACAGGGTCTATGCAGCAACAGGCTATAGTCGTGCCTATTGCAAGCTCCCCTGCGGCGTTGCGGACTTCGGTATCTCTGAAAAAGCGCACGCCCTTGCCCTCTCTATGCCAGGTGTGCAGATGCAGTGCATCGGGGAGCTTGGGTGTGTTTTGAAAATCCACGGTGATATTGGTAAACACCAAGATAATCCCGTTTTCCAATAGGAATTCGTGGGTTAAGCCCACCTTATCCAACGCACGTCCGCCTGCCTCTTGATTATAAGCCAGCACAGCGGCGGGGCGCAGCTCTTTTTTTGAATCTGTATCGAAGGATTTTACATGAAAATCCCAATCGTAACATATTTCTCTTTCAACTAACTCAGGCAATAATTTTCACAACCAATCCGACTAGATACTAGAGGCCAGAAGCTAGAATTTTCTCGCAATCAGCCTTTACCGTGGCGGCAGCCGGCCTCACGTGCTACCTCTTTGCGCCCAGTTTGCGGGCGAATGCAATTCGCCCCGACGAACTTATCAAATTAAAAGCTTTCTATGTTTCGTAGGGGACGATGTCCACATCGTCCCGTTTTTTCGAGATTTACCGGTATTCACGGGATGATGTGGACATCATCCCCCACTGCTTTTAATTAAATTTGCGTAAGCAAATTCACCATTAATTCCGAATTACGCATTCCGAATTACGCATTAAAAAAACTTTCAACTCTCAATTGTCAACTTATCACGTCGCAGCCCATATACTTGCGCAAAACCTCCGGCACTGTTATGCTGCCGTCGGCGTTTTGGAAGTTTTCGAGTATAGCGGCTACGGTTCGGCCTATGGCCACACCTGAGCCGTTAAGGGTGTGCACAAGCTGGGGTTTATCCTTGATGTCGTTTTTAAAGCGTATAGCAGCACGGCGAGACTGGAAATCCTCAAAATTAGAGCAAGAGGAAATCTCACAGTACCTATTATATGACGGCAGCCACACCTCTATATCATAAGTTTTGGCAGAGGAAAAGCCCATATCACCTGTGCTGAGGGCGACAACTCTGTAGGGCAGGCCTAAAAGCTGCAAAACACGCTCTGCATCATTGGTGAGCTCTTCCAGCTCCTGATAGGATTCCTCAGGCTTGGCAAACTTGACCAGCTCCACCTTGTTAAACTGGTGCTGGCGTATAAGCCCTCGGGTATCTCTGCCCGCAGAGCCCGCCTCTGCACGGAAGCAAGCGGAATAAGCGCAGTATTTTACGGGGAGCTTTGCGCCCTCCAGAATTTCATCCCTGTGCATGTTGGTTACAGGAACCTCTGCTGTTGGAATGAGGAAGTAATCAGGCTCTTTCAGCTTGAAGGCATCCTCTTCAAATTTTGGAAGCTGGCCTGTGCCTGTCATAGAGGCACGGTTGACCATAAACGGCGGGAACACCTCTGTATAGCCGTTTTCGGTGTGGGTATCCAGATAAAAGCTGATTATAGAACGCTCTAGCCTTGCACCCAAGCCCTTTAAAAAGTGGAAGCGTGCGCCTGTTACCTTGGCGGCGGTCTCGGGGTCAAGTATGCCCAGATTTGCGCCTAAATCCCAGTGCGGGAGAGGCTCAAAATCAAATTCACGGGGAGTTCCCCACTTGCGAACCTCTACATTTTCGCTTTCGTCCTTGCCTATGGGCACGCTCTCATGGGGGAGATTGGGCATAGAGAGCAGGATGCTCTGCTGCCTTTCCTCAAGCTGGCTAAGCTGGGCGTTGCCCTCTTTGATTTCGTCAGACAGCCGCTTCATCTCGGCCATTATCTCAGAGGTATCGCCGCCCTCCTTTTTAATTTGAGGTATGCGCTTGCTAACGGAGTTTTGCTCCGCTCGCTTCTGCTCTGTTACCTGAGTTATCTCCCTGCGCTTTACATCTATTGCAAGCAGCTCCTCAACAAGGGCGTCCATATCCTTGTTGCGGGCTTTCATTGCGTCCTTAACCCTTTGAGGGTTTTCTCTGATTATTCTTATATCAAGCATATTGCTTTGCTCCTTTTGTTAAGTCTAATTTTACTCCGTATCCAGCAGATTGGCTAGATTTTTAAGGTCATCCTGATTATAAAACTCAATAAGCAACATGCCCTTGCCGCCCTTTTTATTTTGAACCTGAACCTTGCGCCCCAAATGCTCCTTTAAGGCGATTTCAACCTCATCATAATAGGATTCCCGCTGCACGGTGCTTGCACTCGTTGTTTCACGTGGAACATTTTCTTCCTTTTTTGCCAGCTCCTCCAGCTTGCGCACAGTTAAACCCTGCTCGGCGGCCAGCTTGGCCATTTCTATCATTTTTTCCTTAGTTTTAAACGCAAGCAGACTTCTTGCCTGACTGCCCGTTAAATCGCCGGATTTAACTATATCCAAAACTTCCTTGGGCAGATGAAGCAGCCGGAGAACGTTTGCTATTGCGGTTCTTGAGCGGCCTATGGTCTCGCTGAGATTCTCCTGTGTCATTCCGTAATTTTCCATTAAATTACGGTAGCCCTCGGCCTCCTCAATGGGGTTTAAATCCTCACGCTGTAGGTTCTCAATAAGAGCAAGCTCGCTGACCTCTCTGTCGTTAAGCTCACGAATAAGCACCGGTATCTCGCTTAAGCCCGCCATATTTGCGGCTCTCCAGCGACGTTCTCCCGCCACAATCTGATAGGTTCCGTTGGTGTTGGGGCGCACCAAAATGGGCTGAATAATGCCGTGTGCAGCTATGGATTCTGAAAGTCTGGCCAACGCCTCCTGGTCAAATTCCTTTCTGGGCTGCTCCTTGTTTGGCTCAATTTCGGTAATTCTAAGCTTAACCGCCGAGCTGCCTCCCTCTGAGGAATTATCGGCAAACAGGGCGTCTAAGCCCTTGCCTAAGCCGCTTTTTTTTAATGCCACTTGTTAAACACCCCTTTCTACACCCGTTTTTTGTTATTTTTGTTAAGCTCCTTGGCCAAATCCATGTAGGCCTCTGAGCCCTTTGAGGTTTTATCGTAATATAAAATGGGCTGACCGAAGCTGGGAGCTTCAGAAATCCTTACAGCCCTTGGTATGACTGTTCTAAACACCTTTTTGGGGAAGAACTTTTTAACCTCTACAACCACCTGTTGGGTGAGATTAAGCCGGCCGTCATACATGGTGAGGAGCACGCCCTCAATGTCTATGGTCTCGTTATAGAGCCGCTTGACCTGCCGAATGGTTGAAATTAGCTGAGATAGGCCTTCCAGCGCAAAATATTCGCACTGTATAGGCACTAAAACTGTATCGGACGCCGAGAGGGCGTTGAGAGTTATAAGCCCCAAGGAGGGCGGGCAGTCTATCAATATGTAATCAAAGCTCTCTCTAACCTGACTTAACGCCTCTTTTAGGCGGGATTCTCTGCGGTTAAGCTCTACAAGCTCAATTTCTGCCCCCGCTAAGGCCATGCTTGAGGGAATAATCCAAACATTTAAAAATTCTGTCTGTCTTATAACCTGAGCGGCGGTTTTGCCGCCTATAATCATATCATAGGAGGAGCTCTCACCCTCTTTTTTGCTAAGCCCCATTCCGCTGGTGGCGTTGCCCTGAGGGTCTATGTCAACCACAAGAATCTTCTTTTTTAATGCGCCCAAGGCGGCCGCAAGGTTAACCGTGGTGGTGGTTTTGCCCACGCCCCCCTTTTGATTTGCTATGGAGATAATTTTACCCATATTTTTTGTGCCTGGGCCCACGCTCCAAGCAGTTCCCCCTTCTATTTTAGTGGTTCAACATACGAGTATTACACACTCGCTCTGTAGGGGCAGACCTATGTGTCTGCCCGAATTGCCGTAAAAATTCATCTTTAGGCAGACACATAGGTCTGCCCCTACTTATTATTCTAATATTGTACCACATCTCTTCAAAAAAGACAATATAAGAAGGCTAAATTTTTACGTCAAATGCATGAATTTACAAAGCACACAAAAACCGTAGGGGATGATGTCTACATCATCCCGTGAATATCTGCGAGATTCGAAAAAGCGGGACGATGTGGACATCGCCCCCTACAAAGCGCAAAATCATATTCAGCTAAATTTTATAAATTGTTTCACGTGAAACAATTTGTGTTTGATTGGCTCTCTGTATACCTTATATGGGGTTTTTCTTGATTTTTGCCGACTGTCGAGGGTATTTTTCGGGAGTTTTGCCGATTTTTCTTATAATAATTATGCTGCGTTTGCTGGAATCCGGCAATTCGAGGAGATTGACGCTCTCCACACTGCCCCCAAGAAGCTTGATTGCCGACTGCGCCGCCGCCAATTCCTCCTCTATTTCAGAGCCCTTCATAACTGCAAACGCCCCGCCTATCTTTACAAAAGGCAGACAGTATTCGCTTAGCTCCCGCAGATTTGCAACCGCACGTGCTGTGGCTATGTCAAAGCTCTCCCGCAGCTTTGGCAATCTGCCGCCCTCCTCCGCTCTGGCGTGCAGGCACTGGGCCTCTGCGCCCAGCTCCTGAGTTAGAGCCTGCAAAAAGCTTATGCGTTTATTAAGGCTATCTAAAAGGGTTAAATTTACATCAGGCCGCACAATTTTAATTGGCACTCCCGGGAAGCCCGCCCCCGTGCCCACGTCTATCAACCTTGAGTTTTCGGGCAGCTCTACATACCTCAGCAGAGCCAGACTGTCGATAAAATGCTTGATTACCACCTCTTTTGGCTCTTTAATGGCGGTTAGATTGATTTTCTCGTTCCATTCGGCCAACAGCTCGCCGTACCGCTGGAATTTTGGCAGCATATCAGCATTGACATAATCTCCGCAATACTTTTCTATCAATTCCACAGGATATAGCATTATCTCTCCCCCTTACTCGCAAGATATATTAATAACACAGAAATATCAGCAGGGCTAACACCTGAAATTCTGGAGGCCATGCCTATATTTTCAGGGCGCACCTTGCTCAATTTTTCCTGAGCCTCCAGCCTAAGCCCGTTGATTTGCATATAATCCAAGCTTTTTGGCAGCAGCTTTTCTTCCAAGCGGCGCATTTCTTTAATCATGGCCTCTTGCCGCACAATGTAACCCTCATATTTTACGGCGATTTCCACCTGTTCAAATATTCTTGCATCTATATTTGGGCGGTCTGGGTCGAACTCCCTGAGCACCTCATAGGTAATGGTTGGGCGTTTGAGCAAATCCACCATGCGAATCCCGCCCTCAATGGGCGATGTTTCACGTGAAACAATTTTTGCGTTAAGCTCTGCCGTGCCCTTGAGCACGGTTTTTGTTATGCGCTTTAGCTCCTGTTTTTTCAGCTCTTCCCTTTCAAGAAATTCCCCGTAGCTTGCCTCATCTATCAAGCCAAGGCTGTAACCTATGGGCATTAAGCGGCTGTCGGCGTTATCCTGCCGCAAAATCAGCCTGTATTCAGAGCGGGAGGTCATCATTCTGTAGGGGTCAGAGCAACCCTTAACCACTAAATCGTCGATAAGCGTGCCTATATAGGAGCTTGCCCTGTCCAAAATGAGGGGCTCTCTCCCCTTGATTTTCAAGGCCGCATTTACCCCCGCAACAAAGCCCTGTGCGGCGGCCTCCTCATAACCGGAGCTGCCGTTAAACTGTCCTGCGCCGTACAAGCCCTCAAAATCGGCGAATTCCAGAGTGGAGCCCAGCGCAACAGGGTCAACGCAATCATATTCAATTGCATAGGCATTGCGCATTATTTTAACATTTTCAAGCCCTGCAATGGTGCGATAAAAGCTTAACTGCACGTCCTCCGGCAGAGAGGAGGAGAGCCCCTGCAAATATATCTCCTCTGTTTGCAGGCCGCAGGGCTCAATAAACACCTGATGCCTGGATTTTTCGGCAAAACGGACTATCTTATCCTCAATGCTGGGGCAGTAGCGAGGACCAACCCCCTCAATTTTGCCGGAATAAAGGGGCGAGCGGTGCAAATTTGCCTGAATGACTTCCTTGGTCTGCTCACCTGTCCATGTCATGTGACAGAGAACCCGATTTTGCAGCTGCTCCTTTGTCCTGTAAGAGAAGGGGACGATAGGTTCATCGCCGCTTTGCGCCTCCATGCACTCAAAATTGATGCTTGAGCGCAGCGCACGTGCGGGAGTTCCTGTTTTAAAGCGGCGCAGAGGCAAATTCAGCTTTTTTAGAGCCTTGCTCAATCCGATTGCCGCAAACATGCCGTCAGGGCCGCTTGAGTAGGATATGTCGCCCAGATAAATGCGGCCGTCTAAATATGTACCAGTGGAAATAATGACAGCCTTAGCCGTGTAAACTGCTTCAAACTGAGTTGTAAGCTGCCAGCCGCTCTCGATTTGCTGTAAATCAACAATTTCAGCTTGTTTAAGCTCCAGATTTTCCTGTCTTTCAAGCTGATGCTTCATCAGTGTGCCATAGAGCCTCCTGTCCACCTGAGCCCGCAGGCTGTGCACAGCAGGGCCTTTACCCTTGTTGAGCATACGGCTTTGAATGGTGGCTTTATCTGCAATAATGCCCATCTGCCCGCCCAGAGCATCCAGTTCACGCACCAAATGCCCCTTGGCCGTGCCTCCTATTGAGGGGTTGCAGGGCAGATTGCCCACAGCATCCATATTTATTGTAAAAACGGCAGTTGAGCAACCCAAACGAGCCGAGGCCAACGCCGCCTCTATGCCCGCATGGCCTGCGCCTATAACAATCACATCAAAATTACCCGCATCATATTTCACGGGAACACCTCCCCACTCTTACTTTCCAACACAAAATTTTTCAAAGATTTGGTTTACTATCTGTTCAGAGGCTCTCTCCCCTGTCAACTCATACAGAGCAGCAAGCGTACCCTCCAGCGAGACGGTAATTGCATCCAAGGTGAATCCGCACTCTGCCGCCGCCAGAGCCTCCTCCACTGCGGCAAGTGCAGAGCCTACAGCCTCATATTGCCGCTCATTTGCCAGCACCCCCGCCGAGGGGTTTAGCTGCAAGCCATTAAAGCAATCCCGAACAGCCGCCTGCAGAGCTTCGAGAGGATCCCAGCTTAACGCAGAAATCTCTACCGTTTTTAAGCCATATTCCCAAATTGTTTCACGTGAAACAATTTGGGAGACATCCGATTTATTCAAAATCGCAATTGCATTTTTGCCTTTTAGCTTTTTCAGCAGCTCAAAATCCTCCTTGCCCAAGGGCTGGGAGTTATCAAACACAGCCAAAACCAAGTCCGCTGACTCCAGCTTTTTTAAAGCCAGCTCAACCCCCAAGCTCTCAACGGGGTCGTCGGTTTCTCTTATGCCTGCGGTGTCAGCTATCCTTAGTGTTATATCTCCTAAATTTACAGCTTCCTCCACTATATCTCGTGTTGTGCCCGGGATGTCTGTAACTATGCTCCGTGCGCAGCCTGAGAGCAAATTCATCAAGGTGGATTTCCCCACATTGGGCTTGCCCAGAATCACCGCACCTATGCCCTGGGCAATCAGCTTGCCCGTTTTATATGTAGCAAGCAGAGCCAGCAACTCCTCCCGCTGAAGCTGCAAGGCCTCCAAAAGCCGCTCGTTTTCAAGCTCATCTATATCATCCTCAGGATAATCCGCCCACACCGCCAGCTTTGCGGTTAAATCCAGCAGAGCCGCTTTGATTTTATTCAGTTTCAAATTTAACGCACCCTCACGGGAGGCATTTGCCAAACGCAAGGCCTGCTCATTTTGGGCAGAGATTAAATCCATAACCGCCTCCGCCTGATTAAGCGCAAGCTTTCCATTCAAAAACGCCCGTTTTGTAAACTCTCCCGCCTCCGCAAGGCTTGCCCCCGCCTCTAAAACAAGATGAAGCACCCTTTGCAGATTGTACATCCCCCCGTGGCAGCTAAGCTCCACAACATCCTCTCCCGTGTAGCTTTTTGGGGCAGTAAAAACCAGAGCCACTGCGTCATCAAGCACAACCTCACCGCTGCATATGTTGCCGTATAGCATGGAATATCCGGCTGCATTCAATATATTTTTATCTAACCTCGATACAAACACCTTAGAAGCGATGGCCTTTGCCTCCGCCCCTGAAATGCGTATTATGCCCACTCCCGCCGGAGCTTGAGCGGTTGCTATTGCGGCTATGGTTTTATTAACCATGATCTGCCCTCCATTAACAAAAAATGCAGAATGCAGAATTACAATAAAATTCTACATTCTACATTCATTAAGGCTTTAGTTTAAAAATTACTCTTCACTGGATTTTTTAATTTCAATTTTGCCGTAAAGAGGTGCCGAAACATCAGACTTAGCCGGTTGACGCTCAACATCAGAGATATTGCCTATGTTGCCGCGATTCCCGGGACGCTCATTTGAGCTTGAGCGGCGATTGTCATTTCTGCCCCCACGGTTAAAGTCACGGCCTCCGCCTCTTCTGTCGTCATAACGGCCTCTTCCGCCATCTCTGCGGCCGTCTCGGCCTCCACGGTCACGGTTAAAGTCACGGCCTCCGCTTCTGCCGCCGTTCCTGTTCCTGTTAAACACTATAACAGATTCGCCCTCTGCACCCTCGTTAAGCCCTGCAGGGCCAATTACAACGTGCCTGTCGCTCTCGCTGCCCACAGACCAAGAGCTTGCGCCCTCAATCTCCTGCACGGTGGTGTGCATTATGCGTCTCTCATATGGATTCATGGGCTCTAAGGCCAGATTCTTGCCTAGACGAATGGCCTTTTCAGCCGTCCTTTTTGCAAGACTCTCTATAGTATTTTCACGCTTTTCACGGTAATCGCCTGTATTTATGCTAATTTTAAAATAGCTGCTATTAACTCTGTTTGCAACAAGACTTACAAGGTATTGAATGGAGTCCAGAGTGTCGCCTCTGCGGCCAATTACAACCCCAAGGCCCTCCCCCTCAAGAGTAAAGGTTGCATATTCAGCATGTTCTTCAACGGTAAAGTTGACACTCTCTGCGCCCAAGCCGTTGAGTATGCTTCTAAGATATTCCCCTGCGGCTGCGGCAGGTGAGCGTGAAATCTCATAATAAACCTTAACCTTAGCCGGCTTACCCCCAAAAAGGCCTAAAACCTTCTTTTCCGGCTCATCTATAACCTCTGTTATCAGGTCTATTTCAACCTGGTCTATATCAAGTCCTAATTCTAAAATAGCATTTCTTCGTGCCTCATCAATTGTGGCTCCGGTAGCTATTGCTTCCTTTTTCAAAATAACACTTTCCTTTCTATGTTAACTGTTTACTTTTTTTTGCCTCGATAATTGTTGTTATTGGAGTTGCCGCCCTTTGCGGTGTTCTTTTTGTTGTTTTTTGCAGCTTTATCGTCCTTTGCGGAATCCTCTTTTGCTGCGCTGTAATCGGGGAAGAATTCGGCATAGCCTGCATGTTCAATTGTCTCTCTCTCGTCTAATTTAAGGCGGGAGAAACGCTGTGCCTCGGTTTTTGCATTGAGCAGGCCGGCACTGTAATACTTTTGAACAATGTAGCTTTGCAGGGGTCCGAGAAGGCTGGAGCAAATCCAATAAAAGGCCAGAGCGGCGGGTGCAAAGGAGTATGCAAAGTACGCCGACATAGCCGCCATGCCTATGCCCATAACAGCCGGACTGCAGCCGGGCATTTGCTGCTGATTTTTAGTAATCTTTTGTGTGAGCCAAAAACTCAAATACTGAGAAATGAAAACGGCGATAGGAACTAAAATTATTGGGAATAGACGCCCTGCATCCATTTCTACCTTTGGAACCTGAAGCAGATTTATGCCTAAATCAAAGCTGTGAGCCAGCTTGCTAAGCTGATTATAAAGGTCGGGCTGAATAGCATTTAGCCTCTCTGCAAAAAAGGAGGGAGTGCCCTCAACCAGCTTTTTAAGTGCAGTTATTTGTGCATAGGTGTTAGTGCCGGCTTTCTCTCCCAAGGCCGCAACTGCCTTATCTGCAACTGCCTGAGGCAACCTGAGCATAAGGGTCATAGGCTGGCGTATAGCCGCATAAAGGCCGAACAATATAGGCATTTGTACAAGCATGGGCAAACAACCGCCGCTTGAGCTTACGCCCTCTTTTTGATAGAGCTTTTGCAGCTCCTCCTGATACTTTTGCTTGTTATTGGCATACTTTTGCTGAAGTTCCTTTTGCTTAGGAGAAAGTCTGGCCATTCTTGCCGAGGTTTTTTGCTGGCTTATAGTCAGTGGGAACATCAAAACACGTGTAACTATGGTAAATAGCAGAATTGAAATTCCGTAATTGTTAGTTATATTATAGAAGAAGTTAAGTACATAACCAAAAATTAAACCAAAAAAATTAATAATATCATTAAGCCAACCCATAAGGTTTTCCTTGTTTAAAGCCCCGCTCAGGCCTTAAAGCCCTTTCTAGTAGTAATAGTTACTGTTTTTGTTTTACTTCGGGAACAGGGTCATATCCGCCATGACTGAAAGGATTGCAGCGCAGAACACGCCAAATGGCAAGCCCAAAGCCTTTAATGCTTCCAAACCGCTCTATGGCCTCCAAAGCATACTGTGAGCAGGTGGGGTCATACTTGCAGGAGGGTGCGGCCTTCATTGAAGAAAGATGCCTTTGATAAAATCGTATAAAGGAGATAAAAAGCCTTCTCATTTAACACACCCATATCCTATAAAATCCGCACACAAAACAGTACAGATTCCTGTGCCCTTTCTCAACAATTCTTGCCGTCTACAATGCCTATCTCACGCAGCTGCTTAAGCATAGCGGCCTGAACCACAGTGCTCTTAACACAGGTTGTCCTTGCTCTGCCCACAAAAACCAAGTCATAGCTGCCCTTAATTTGGGGTTCAAGAGCCATATAGGCCGCTTTGATAACTCTTCTGGCTCGGTTGCGCTTAACGGCGTTGCCTATCTTTTTGCTTGTAGTAATGCCGTAACGCACATAGCCTAAGCGATTTTTAAGAGCATAAGTAATAATAGAAGGGCCAACGTGACTTTTGCCCTTAGCATAAGCTCTTTTAAATTCGTAGTTGTTCCTGATTTTGTTATCTGACCTAAGGGTCAATGCCATAAAAAACACCATGTGTTAG
>JAISYX010000104.1 GCA_031269595.1 Oscillospiraceae bacterium | reverse complement strand
CATTGCTCCGAGCTCTTTTGCTTTTTCTTTCCACCCTATTGGCAGATATTCTTTTATTTTTTCCATTCCCTTAGTTTAACATGTTTTTTAGGTTAACGCAAGTGGCAATTCGCCCCTACGAAATTGTTCCCATCTGTGGGCGATTGATAATAGCCCGCACAAGCTACTTTAATCAAAATTTGCGCAGCAAATTAGCCACAACTTTTCACTTTTCACTCTTCACTTCTTAAATATCTCCCCTATCCTCTCCATAAGGGTTTTGCCCGGGCGTACGGGTGTCGTTAAGGATTCCCGCAGGGATTGCAGAAGCTGGGCAAAGCGTGAAAATTGGTTAGAGGATTCGTTTACCAGATATGTCCAAGTGGCAGAAGGGCCTACCAAGCCTGCGGCGGCCATGTCTATGCCCTCTTCTGTTATGGTGTGAGCTGCAAAGGCCTCCAGCACACCAGCGTTTACATCCTCCTGCATCTCGTCAAAGGCCTCTATTAACATGCGGTTGAACTCGTCCAAGGGGTTTTTGCCGCCAAGCACGTTAAAGTGCACATTTTGGCGTATATACTCCGCATATTCCAGATACTCCGCCCAGCAGGTGTTAATGTAGTAAAGCTTTAGCTGCTTTTCCGCAAGAGCGGCGGCCTCGTTGCTCACTTTTTTGCATATTTTATAGTACAAATCAGGCTCTCTGTCCCTGACAACGCTGTTCTTTTCCTCGCCCTTTAGGATTTTGCACCTTGCGGCAAAAATTAGCTTGCGCTGATCCTCTATCAATTCATTGTAGCGCATTAGCTGCTCACGCATGTCAAAGGCCTTGCCCTCGGCTATGCGCTGTATGCGCTTAGCCTCGTTTATCACACGGCTGTCGGTAATCTCCCCGCCCTCCGGCAACAACTCAATATACCCCGCCGGAAGCAGCTCACGCAGAGCAAAGCGTTCCATAACGTCATCCTCAAGGCTGATAAAAAAGCGGCTCTCGCCCGGGTCGCCCTGACGGCCTGCACGGCCTCTAAGCTGATTATCTATGCGTATGGATTCATATCTGTTAGTACCAATTATATAAAGGCCGCCAAGCTCCAGCAGCTTTTCACGCTCAGTGCCCTCTGTGCCTCCAAGCTTAATATCCACGCCACGGCCAGCCATGTTTGTGGAGACTGTGATTGCACCAAGCATTCCGGCTTTTGCTATAATTTCGGCCTCATCTGCGTCATTTTTGGCGTTGAGAACCGCAAATTTTAGGCCTTTATCCTTCAAAAGAGAGGCCAGATACTCCGAATCCTGCACGGTTTGTGTGCCTATTAGCACCGGTCTGCCCTGCTTGTTTGCCTTTTGAATCTCATTGGCTATGGCGGCAAGCTTTTCCGGCTTGCTGCGGAAGACTATGTCCTCGTTATCTATGCGTATGCAGGTTTTGTAGGGGGGAATGCTGATACAGCCCAGCTTATACACATCCTTGAACTCCCTTGCGGAGCTTACGGCTGTGCCTGTCATTCCTGCCAGATGCTTGTATAGGGAGGCAAAGCTCTGTAGGTTTATGGAGCTAAGTATCATGCCCTGGTTTTTGGATATGATGCCCTCCTTGGTCTCTACTGCGGCCTGCAAGCCCTCGGGATACTGCCGTTTTTCGGCCACTCTGCCTGTGAACTCGTCCACCAGCTCTATCTTTTCATCTCTTACTATATAATCAACATCTTTTTTGAGCATATGATGTGCCTTTACGGCATCCTGTATGGCCTCCAGCTGTGAAAAGCTCTGCTCGTCATATAGATTGTCTATGCCTGTTAATTCCTCGGCGTGCTTTATGCCCTCATCTGTTAGGGAGGCGGATTGCCCCGCCTTATCCAGCTCAAAATCAAGCTCCGGCTTAAGCTCATTTATAACAGTCTCGGCTATAAGGTGCACATTGCCCGAATACAGCACATTGCCTGCAATAACCAATGGTATGCGAGCCTCATCAATTAGGATGGAGTCAGCCTCATCCACAATGGCGGCCTCAAAGGGGTTTAAGCCAACCCGATCTGGGTCTGTCTCAAGGAATTCACGGAGGTAATCAAAGCCCACCTCACGGGCAGAGGCATAGAGAACATCGGCCTTGTAGGCTGCTATTCTCTCCTCCTTGGAGCTGCTCTGAGTGATAAATGCAGCGGTAAGCCCAAGCATTTGATATACAGGTGACATCCAATTGCAATCACGCTCTGCAAGATAATCGTTAAAGGTGAGTATATGCACCCTGCGACCCATAACGGCGTGCAGGAACACAGGCAAGACGGCAGCAAGGGTTTTGCCCTCACCTGTGAGCATCTCGGCTATATTGCCCTCAAACAGGGCTGTGCCGGCCAAGAGCTGAGTGTTAAAGTGATATTCGCCTATGCTGCGGCCTGCGGCCTCCTTGGCAAGGGCAAAGGCCTCCTCAAGGGGCGGAGCGGAGTGCTTCCCTGCCTTAAGCTCCTTGGCTTTATTGGTAATTTCGGCGTCACTCAGGCCGGAATAATCTATTGCCAATATCTCCTCCAGCCTTGCCTCGTTGCGTTTGAGGAAGACCTCGGTAGGTTTTAGCAGTTCCTTTAATGATTGAGCCATGGTGTTTCTCCTTTTTTGTCAGTTGAAAATTGAAAGTTGAAAATTGTGGTGAATTTGCTGCGCAAATTTAAATGAAAAGACTTTACGAACCTATAGCGGTGCACCAAGAACCCTTGCAACCGCAAAAGCTGCGTCATTGCGAGCACGCAACCAAGCCAAAACAAACACAAGTGTGGTGTGCGAAGCAATCCAGTGGAGCAAGGCCAAGCGTTTGACAAAAGCTACAGGGGCTTAGTCCACTGGATTGCTTCGCACTTATAGCGACAGGGTAAGCTTAAGCTCAGCGGTGCTCGCAATGACGCACATAAGCGGGGGCGATAGAAAGACGCCCTGTTCCCCGCTCTCACACATTTCGCACCTACGAACCCCTTTAATTAAAATTTGCGTAGCAAATCCACCATTAATTACGAATTACGCATTATATATATGCATTATCAATTTGAACAACAACCTCCGGCCTTAGCTGCTCGTTCAAATAGTCCTTGTGCCTCTCGTAATCCGGCATAAGCTCGCCTAGAGCCTGCCAGAACTCCGGCTTGTGGTTGTTGAAAACCAGGTGCAAGAGCTCGTGTAGCACCACATATTTTATTGCTTCAATGGGAGCGGCCATTAAGAACACATTGAAGGTTATGCTGTTGTTTGCAGGGACGCAGCTGCCCCAGCGTGAAATCATGCGGCGCAGCTTGAGCTTTGGAAAGGGCGCACCCATGGGCTCTATGAGGGGGTACAGCTCCGCTGCAAGCTCTGCAAACAGGATTTGCCCTCTTTTGCGCAAAAAGTCTATGTAAATATCCTGATTCTTCTCGTAATTTTCAGGCTCATCTGTAAAGATAACAAGGTTTTTGCTCACCTCGTCCACACTGTTGGCGGATTCACTCTTTATGACCTTTAGCTCATACCATTCACCCATATACATTATCTGTGCTCCGCTTAAAAGCCTTGCGGCAGGGGTGTGCTGGCGCAAAAGCTTGACAATCTCACCCGCCTTTACATCCACAAAGCCCTCAATTTGGGCAAGTGGGACGGTAAAGGGCGCAGAGACCCTGACAACGCCGTCACGCACACCTATGCGTATATTGCGCTGCCCCCTGCGTATGAGTATATAATTTATAAGCTCTTCCTTGTAACTAAAACTGTGTTGTTCCAATTTTAATACCTCTAAAAACTTGAACTGTAGTATTTTGTAAAATCAAAAAATGTACACGGTTCGTAGGGGACGATGTCCCATATGCACTAACTTAAGTTTGACAAAACGAAGAATGTGTGATATAATTATCAAGGGTGAAAAAATGGAAAGTATATCACGACTAATGGCGGAATTACC
>JAISYX010000047.1 GCA_031269595.1 Oscillospiraceae bacterium | reverse complement strand
AAACCCCGCTGTTTGCAAAGCGTGAGCTCTACAAAATATCAGGCCACTGGGACCACTACCGTGACGGCATGTTTGTTATGGGAGACAGCGATAAGCTAGACGACCCCGCAGAGGAGGTCTTTGCGCTGCGTCCCATGACCTGCCCATTCCAGTTTCAGGCTTATCTGACCAGAACAAGGAGCTACCGTGACCTGCCTCTGCGCTATAACGAGACCTCGACTCTGTTCAGAAATGAGGCCTCAGGAGAGATGCACGGCCTTATACGTGTGCGCCAGTTCACAATTTCAGAGGGGCATCTTGCCTGTCGCCCCGACCAACTGGAGCAGGAGTTTGCCGGCTGCTTGGAGCTTGCAAAATACTGCCTTGAAACCCTTGGGCTTGACGAGGATGTAAGCTATCGCTTCTCTAAATGGGACGCTAACAACAGGGAAAAATATATAGGCGACCCCGAGGAGTGGGAGAGCGTGCAGAACACCATGCGCACTATACTCAACGACCTTAATGTGGAATACACAGAGGAGGACGGGGAGGCTGCGTTCTATGGGCCTAAGCTGGATATACAGATAAAGAACGTATTCGGTAAAGAGGATACACTAATCACCATACAAATCGACTTCCAGCTGGCCGAACGCTTTGGCATGGTTTATGTGGACGCCGACGGACAAAAGAAGTTCCCCTACATCATTCACCGCACCAGCATAGGCTGCTATGAGCGCACGCTGGCTCTGCTTATCGAAAAATATGCGGGTGCGCTGCCCCTGTGGCTTGCTCCCGAGCAGGTTAGGGTTATACCTATCTCTGAAAAGCAGCAGGAGAGAGCCAATGAGCTTTTGGCTCAGCTAAAGCGTGCAGGCTTAAGGGCTGCAGCCGACCTGCGCAGCGAGAAGATAGGCTATAAAATAAGAGAAGCTCAGGTTGAAAAGGTGCCCTATATGCTTATAATAGGCGATAAAGAGCTGGAAGCCGACACTGTCTCTGTACGTGCCCGCAAGGAGGGCGACACAGGGGCTGTGACTGCTGAGGAGTTTATAGGCAAGGCCTTGGCGGAGATTGCTGCAAAGGCAAAATAGCGGCTATTGCACTCACTCACAGAATTTAAATACAGGAGATTTAATCATGCCGCAAAATAAACATCTTAAAATACTAAACAATATAATTCTGCTCTCCCTGATAGCACACGGTCTGTTCCTGCTTTTTACCTTTATAATAATACTGCTGCAAAGGTGGGTTATACCTATTATGGCAGGCCATCCGGATGATTTAAACCTTGGCAGCCAACCATTTTTGCTCCCTCTTGTCTCCTTATGTAAAGTATTAACTTATGCAATATTACACTTTCTTATATTCAAAGCCTACATTAAGGAGGCGGCAAAGGAAGAACCATCAAAGCTAAGTACGATAGGCTTTTTTGCCATTGTCTTCTATCCCTTATCCGCAGCTTTAAGTATGATTCTTTCAAGGCTTGAAATTGGGGAAGCCGGTGATATTAATTACCTTAAATCTTTTATGTTTGCTGCATTACAGTGGGGGCATCCCTTCTTTACAGCCGCCCTGTTGCTCCTGTTTGCCTTTGGCATCTTACTAATTTGCTATAACTGGATTTTTGTAAATCACAAAATAATCGAAAGTGAGGAAGCTTAACAGTGTCTATAATACCCACCATAGAACAAGCGCAGGAGATACTTGAAAAATACAATAAAGAGGCCTTTCACATACATCATGGCAAGGTTGTGGGGGGAGTTATGGCGTATTTTGCAAAGGAATACGCCCCCGAAAGCATTGAATTTTGGCAGGTGTGCGGAATACTGCATGACATAGATTTTGAGCTGTATCCTGATGAACACTGCATAAAGGGTGTGGATTTGCTCAAGGAAAACGATATTGACGAGAGCATCATACACGCAACCATGTCTCATGGCTGGGGCTTAGTGCCCACGCCTCATGAGCCAACTCACATTATGGAAAAGATACTCTTTGCCACCGATGAGCTTACAGGCTTAATTGGTGCAGTTGCGATAATGCGCCCCTCTAAGTCTGTGCAGGATTTAGAGCTAAAGAGCGTTAAGAAAAAGTATAAGGATAAAAAGTTTGCGGCAGGCTGCTCACGTGAGGTTATAGAGCAGGGTGCGGCTATGCTGGGCTGGGAGCTTGATGAGCTTATAACAAAAACTATTCTGGCAATGAGAACGGTTGAGGGGCTGTAAAAGACTTTAGGAATATACTACAGTTTTACAGGCTTAATGCCGCCGTCTTTCTACCCTCAAAGCTCTTGTAAAATTCCGCAAAATATGTTATAATATTAGTAAAGCTACACAAGAGATAGAGGTGAATGTTGTGCTTAATCACAAATATACCATGATTTGCGGACATTACGGCAGCGGCAAAACTAACCTTGCAATGAATCTTGCCCTTAAGGCCGCCCAAAATGGTGAGAGCGTCACCCTAATGGATTTAGACATAGTAAACCCATATTTTCGCTCCTCTGATTATAAGGAGCTGCTGGATTCCAAGGGGATAAAGCTGATTGCGCCTGCCTTTGCCCATTCTAATTTAGATTTGCCCTCACTAACCGCCGAGATGTACAGCATATTTGCCTCACAGCATGAGCGAATTATTCTGGATGTTGGCGGAGACGACCAAGGTGCAACGGCTCTAGGCAGATTTTCAAAGCAGCTGGACGAAACTGGCTATGAAATGCTGTATGTAATTAACAAATACAGGCCGCTTTCAAAGCTTTCAGCTGAGGCAACAGAGCTGCTTACAGAGATTGAGCAGGCCTCACGTCTCAAGGCTACAGGGGTGGTTAATAATTCACACCTGATGGGGGAGACCACAGCGCAGACTATCTTAAACTCAATAGACTATGCCCAAAATACAGCAGATGAAGCAGGCCTGCCTCTTCTTGCCACGGTAGCAGAGCGGCGGCTTATACCCGAGCTGGAGGGCAAGCTAACAAAGCTTTTGCCTGTTGATATTCTGGTAACAAACCCCATTACAAGCTAGTGTAAGGTGGTGCTTTAAATGTGGTTCAATTATATATCATGGACTATTTTTACAGTTCTTGCTATTGTGGGCATTATATATTGTTTAACGGGTGTTTTTGCAAAAACGCAAACTGTTAAAGCAAAGGTGATTGACAAAGATAGCTTTACTTCGCAAGACCCTCGATACTCAACTACACGCACACATTATGTTCTAACCTTTGACTGCGGGGATAAATCACGCAAATTCTTTGTCTCTTGTGCAGTATGGGATTCTGCCAGAAAAGGCGAAAGAGGCACGCTCACCTTTAAGGGCGAGAGCTTTATTAGTTTTGAGTAGCTATTGTAGGCTTGCCACGCTAGAGGAGGCTGTAAGTTTTGCTTATATTTTTTCTTATAATTCTAACCATATTGTTTGCAGCTGATATTCTCTCAACTATATTTTGCATTTCTAATATCAAAAAGAAAATACGCATTGTGCTAAGCAGTTTAGGGATTGTATGTATAATTTTGTGCTTACTCACTGATATTATCTGCCTCAGTTTTGTTATAAGTGCCCTTTTACCGCAGGACATTAGCGTCCTCCATTTGCCCAACATACTAAGTAACATCATTGCGATAATTTCGCTCTCTCCCTTTCTTGTGCGCCCCTTATTCTTTGTTTTTATGGCCGAGAAGGAGGGCGAAGATATGGGCACGATAGGCACTATAGGCTTAATTGGCAATGCCATTGCTACAGTTCTCTCTTATCTTGTTATGCCGATAATTCTTTTTAGTGTATTATTGTTTATATAACTGTTTCCTATTGCTACGGCAATAGTTTAAATAAACAAAGTCTAACATCTAAAAACTAACATCTAATATCTAAATTCGGAGGTTAAATAAATATGCCAAAGCTAACCATTAACGAGAGTCTCTGCAAGGGCTGTGAGCTGTGTGTAAAGGCCTGCCCCAAGGGGATTCTTGAGCTAAACAAAGCAGTTATCAACGCCAAGGGTTACCATACCCTACACATTACCGATCAAGAAAAGTGCATAGGCTGCGCCATGTGCGCAATCATGTGCCCCGATTCAGTAATTAAAGTAGAACGGTAATTTTACAGTATCTTAACGAAAAGGAGTAAAACTTAAGTGGGAGAAAAGATATTAATGAAGGGCAACGAAGCCTTGGCCGAGGCCGCAATTCTTGCGGGCTGCCGCCACTTCTTCGGTTATCCTATCACACCCCAAACCGAGCTGGCCGCCTACATGGCAAAGCGTATGCCCAAGCTGGGAGGCACTTTTTTGCAGGCCGAATCCGAGGTGGCCGCAATAAACATGGTGCTTGGCGCAGCCTCTGCGGGAGTTCGCACCATGACCTCATCCTCCTCGCCTGGAGTCAGTCTTAAATCGGAGGGAGTTTCTTATCTGGCGGGCTCAGATTTGCCCTGCCTTATCATCAATGTACAAAGAGGCGGCCCCGGCTTGGGCGGCATTCAGCCATCACAGGCCGATTACTGGCAGGCCACTAAAGCCTTGGGACACGGCGATTTTCAAATTTTCGTCTTTGCGCCCTCTACTGTTCAAGAGATGGTGGATTTGGTAAATCAGGCCTTTGATTTGGCCGATGAATACCGTATGCCCGCAATGATACTTGCAGACGGTATGCTGGGGCAGATGATGGAGCCTGTGGAGATTCCCGAGGTTTCTGAGCTCAAATTAAAAGATAAGCCATGGGCTACAAACGGACACAAAAACAGCCGTGAGCACAACATAATCAACTCACTTTACATGCAGCCTGAGGACTTGGAGCAAACCATAAGAGACCGCTTTGCCCGTTATGATGACGCTAAAGCAAAGCATCAGGTTTTTGAGAGCTACTTAACCGAGGATGCCGATATAGTTGTGGTTGCATATGGTGCATCCTCACGTATATCCCGCAGTGCCGTTGAACAGGCACGTGAGCTGGGCATAAAGGCGGGTTTGTTCCGCCCAATCACCCTCTGGCCATTCCCCAATGACGAGCTGTATAAGCTTGCAGGCTCAGCCAAGAAGTTCCTTGCTGTTGAGATGAGCATGGGGCAGATGGTGGACGATGTCCGCCTTGCGGTTAACGGCCGCAAGCCTGTTGAGTTCTTTGGCAGAACAGGCGGCGTTATACCAACTCCGGCCGAGGTTTTGGAGCAGATTAAAAAGCTTGCAGGAGGTGACCGTTAATGGCAGTTGTATTTGAAAAGCCCCATGCATTAACAAACGTACCCACCCACTATTGCCCGGGCTGTACCCACGGTATAGTGCACAGGCTGGTTGCGCAGGTGCTGGATGAGCTGGGCGTTGAGGGCCGCACCGTAGGCGTTGCGCCTGTAGGCTGTGCAGTGTTTGCATATAACTATTTTAACTGCGATATGATTCAATCCCCGCACGGGCGAGCTCCCGCTGTTGCAACAGGAGTTAAGCGTGCGCTGCCTGAAAGTGTTGTGTTTACCTATCAGGGGGACGGCGATTTAGCCGCAATCGGCACGGCCGAGACTGTCCACGCCGCCGCAAGGGGTGAGAACATCACAATAATATTCATCAACAATGCTATTTACGGCATGACAGGCGGCCAGATGGCTCCAACCTCGCTGCCCGGGCAGGTTACTCAAACCTCACCCTATGGCAGAGATGTCAAAACACAGGGGCATCCAATCCGTGTGTGCGAAATGCTCTCCAGCTTAGATGGCGTTGCTCTTGCGCAGAGGTGCTCTGTGGATACAGTCAAGAACGTAAATGCCACAAAACAGGCAATCAAAAAGGCCTTTCAATATCAAATAGAGGGCAAGGGCTGTACTATTGTAGAGGTGCTCTCCACCTGCCCCACAAACTGGGGGCTTGAGCCCAACGAGGCCTTGGATTGGCTGCGTGAGAACATGATGCCCTATTATCCCTTGGGCGTTTATAAGGATGCTGCAGAGGAGGAGAACAATGGCTGATTTTAACATGCTTTTTGCAGGCTTTGGCGGCCAAGGTGTGCTGTTTGCAGGCAAGATTGTCGCTAGTGCCGGTTTAATTGAGGAGAAGTCTGTTTCATGGCTGCCCTCTTACGGCCCTGAGATGAGAGGTGGAACGGCAAACTGCTCTGTATGCGTCTCCGATAGGCCTATAGGCTCACCTCTTGTGGTTACACCTAATGTGTTTGTGCCCATGAATCTGCCCTCATTTGATAAGTTTATCAATGCAGTTGTGCCGGGCGGCAAGGTTATTTTAGACAGCACGCTGGTTTCTTCCAAGGTTGAGCGTGAGGATGTTGACGCATTCTACATACCCGCAACCAAGCTGGCAGAGGAAGCCGGAATGAAGAAGCTTGCCAATGTTATACTTGTTGGCAAGGTGTTTAAGGAGACAGGCTTTTGCAGCTATGAGGCACTGGAAAAGGCTTTGAAGAAGTCTGTGCCCGCAAGCAAGGCGCATCTTTTTGACATTAACCGCAAGGCTATTGAGATTGGGATTAATTTTAATTCGTAATTCGTAATTAAGGTTGCAAGCAACCAGAGATAAACAAAAGGCTGGGGCAACAGATTTTAAAATCTGTTGCCCCAGCCATATTTTACTTTTACTTACTCATCTGGTTGAATTGTAATAAACGCCGCCGTTAAGTGCCTTGCCCTTGGCTGCGAACAGCTCGTTTACCGTTACAAAGCCAAAGCCCTTGGCTCGCAGGCCGTCAATTATAGAGCCTACTGCCGCAATGGTGTTTGGCTGAATCTCGTGCAGCAGAACTATATCGCCATCCTGTGCGCCGTTCACTATTCTGTCAATTATGGCCTGAGTTGAAATTCCTGTCCAGTCTTGAGAATCCAAGCTACATCCGATGGCCGCCATAGATGAGAAGGTGTTAAGCACATTGGAATCTATAGCCAAGTTGGGCGGTCTGTAGGTGTTTGGCCTTGTGCCCGTTACCTCATAAATCAAATCTGAGGTTTGGTTAATCTCGCTTAGCATTTGGGCTTGGTTTAATGTTGTTAAGCTGCTGTGTGTCCAAGTGTGGTTGCCTATTTGATGCCCTGCGTTGTAGGTGGCAAGCAATTGCGGCTTGTAGTATTGGGAGGTGCTGCCCACAATGTAGAAGGTGGCCTTAACGTCCTTGGCGGCAAGCGTGCTAAGCAGAGTGTCTGTGTAAGAGCAGGAGCCGTCGTCAAAGGTCAGTGCAATGAGCTTATCATATTCGGGCGGGGGTGGTGTCTCGTTCAGAACAGAGAGGCTCAGCTCGGCCTTGACCTTGGTTTTAAGGGTATCCCTTACATACACTAGGATGCGGTAATCACCGGCCTCAGTGGGGGTGAAGGTAAAGCTGCCTGTGTTGCTGTATATCTCACTCTTGAAGGGCACAGTGCCCTCCCTGAGGACATAAAATGCATACTGATATGGAGCTGCGCCGCCCTTTGCGGTGCATTGCAGAGTGACAGGCTCGCCCTTGACAGCCGTGCCCTGAGCGGCAAATTTGGTAATGTTAAGTGCTTGCTCGCCCTCCTCATATTTAACAAAGCGTACGTTGTCGATTAAAATGGGGTTGGAGTAATTGGTGTTAGCCCCGGGGATAACGAAGAGCACATTGCTGATTGAGTCTGTGGGCTGCATGGTTTGTGCGCTGGGGTTGGTAAGTGGGAGAGAGAAGCTGTACTTCTTCAGGTTGCCCACGGTTGTGCCGCCGGAAAAGCTTATATTCTGGCTCTGCTGTAGCTGGAACCAGTTATCCGGATACTGTGGTGAGGTTATAACAGCAAAGAGCTGCAAGCTTCCCGAAAATGCCGTGGGGTTTTGCAGGTAGAAATCAAAGGCTAGGTGTGTTGCTTCTCCAACTGCATAGCCTGCGGTGGGCGAAATTATAATGGGGAATTTGCTCCAATCGTAGGCCAGAGCAGGGTTGTAGCTGTGTGTGATTGAAAGTGCGTCAGATTCTGCTGTGCCTGTGCCCAAGGTGAATTGAGCAGAGGTATCCTGATATTTTGCCCAAGCGGAGGCTGTACCGTTCTCAAAATCCCACCCGTGAACAGTTACCTCTTCTGTTGCTGCCACAGCAGGAAGTGCCCCTGCAAGTGAGAATAAAACCATAAAAATTGCCAGTACGCCGACTAATGTCTTTTTCATAAATATCTCTCCTAAATCTCAATCTCCGCATGTCTTGTTATATGACAGCCCACATTAACTGCAACAGGCAAACCTGCAATGTGGGTTGGAAATTGCTCAATATTAACAGCTAAAGCGGTTGTGCTGCCGCCAAAGCCCTGCGGCCCTATTCCCAGCGCATTAACTGCGCTTAGCATGTCCGCCTCTAGCTTAGCGTAGTAATCATCGCTGTTGCGCTGTGCGACAGGCTTGCACAGAGCCTTTTTTGCAAGGAGCGCACTGTATTCAAAATTGCCGCCTATTCCAACACCCAAGACTATGGGCGGACAGGGATTGCTGCCTGCAAGCAGGGCTGTCTCTGCAACAAAGGCGACTATGTCCTCACGGGCGGCGGCGGGAGTGAACATTTTAATCCTGCTCATATTCTCACTGCCAAAGCCCTTTGGACTAACTAGGATATGCAGCCCCTCGCCCTCGTTAACTGTTGTGTATATTATCGCCGGTGTGTTATCGCCTGTGTTGCTGCGCCTTAAAGGGTCTGCCACAACCGAGCACCGCAGCAGCCCTTGAGTGTAGCCCTGCCTGACGCCCTCGTTTATAGCAGCGTTCAAGCTGCCGCCGATTATGCGCACATCCTGCCCTAAATCCACAAAGATAATAGCCATGCCTGTATCCTGACACACAGGAATGTCCAGCTCCTTGGCGGCTTGGATATTTAAGCTTAAATCGGCCAAAATGCTTTTGCCAAGCTCGCTTTGCTCCGTCTCCTCCGAGGCTTTAATTAAGCCGCAGAGGTCGTCGGGCAATAGCTTATTAGCTTTTATGCAGGCCTTTTTGACCTCTTCTGTTATTCTGCTGATATGTATTTCACGCATAATTAACTGAGTACCTCTATTTATTAACTAGTTTGTAGGGGCAGACCTATGTTTCTGCTCGGATTATATTAAAATGCCTGTTTTGGGGCAGACACATTGGTCGCCCCCTACGGGTTTGTTAGAGAGCGTTAACTCTTTTTCCCGAGACAAACACCATTTGCGGAGTTGCGCTTATGCTAAGCGGGTCGCCGCTGAACACGCTAAAATCTGCATCCTTGCCAAGCTTGATTGAGCCTATGCGCTCAGAAAGACCGCAAATTGCCGCAGGAACGCTTGTAATTGCCGCCAAGGCTGATTCGTGGGGCAGACCCTCCCGCACCGCTATGCCCGCACTCAGGGGCAAATACTGTATGGGAATTACAGGGTGGTCGCTTATGATTGCAGACTGAACTCCTGCTTCAAACAGCACACCCACAGAGCTGGGGGAGAGATTCTTAAGCTCAGGCTTAGAGCGGTCGCAGAGCAGAGGCCCTGAGAGGATTTTTGCACCCTTGCCCTTGAGATAATCGGCTATCATGTAGCCCTCTGTTGCGTGCACCAATACGTAATCCAGCCCGAACTCCTCTGCAATGCGTATAGCTGTGAGAATATCGTCACGCCTGTGGCAGTGGATATGTACGGGCTTTTCCTTTTTAAGAACAGGTATAAGAGCTTCACACTTTACATCCAGCTCAGGAAGCTCCTCGTTTTCTTCTAAATCCTGCAAATAACGTGAGGCCTTAAGCAGCTGTTCACGTATGATTGCGGCAGTGGCCATGCGGGTTACAGGGGTTTCGCCCTTGCCGTGGTAGGTGGATTTTGGGTTTTCTCCCAGTGCCAGCTTAAGTGCCAGATATGGCTCAACAAGCTGCTCCTCTGGGTTGCCGAAGGTCTTGTAAACTGCTAGCTGGCCGCCTATTGGATTTGCGCTCCCGGGGCCTGTTACTATTGTTGTAACTCCCGCTCTGGCTGCCTCGGCAAAGCATTCGTCAAAGAAGTTCACCGCATCTATAGCCCGCAAATGGGGAGTTGAAGGGTCGGTATCCTCGTTGCCGTCATCGCCCTCAAAGGCAAGGCCGTTTTCCCACATTCCAAGATGGGTGTGTGCGTCTATAAAGCCAGGGTATACAGAAGCACCTTGAATGTCGATTATCTCGTCATCCTTTGGAGTGCCCTCTGCCATAAAGCCCAGAGCGGCAAGCTTTTTGCCTGTGACTTGAAGCCATGCGTTGTGTAGGATGCCCTCGGCCTCCATTGTAACTATTTCTGCGTTAATTATAAGCAAAATTTTTCTCCTAGCCCACAACAACCGCCTGACGAAGCTCGCCAAACGGTTATGGTAAATACTGTATTTATCGGCCTGAACCGCCGTCACTGCGGCGTGGTCTGTTTCTACCGCCTTCTTTTTGGGTTTTCTTTAAATCTGATTGCTTATCGTCACTGTGCTTTTTAAAGCTGCTCAGCATATCTTCAAAGCTGGAGGTCTCACTTTTGCGACCGTTCCAATCAATGTTGGCAGGGGGACGGAGAGGCGCAGCTTCACGCTCTTTTGTGAAGGGCTCTTTCTTTTGCTTTGGGGGCTGTTCCGCAGCCTTTTTAATGGAAAGGCTAATTTGGCCGCTGGATTTTATTTCAACAACCTTAACCTTTACAATCTGATTTTCCGAAACATGGTCTCGAATTTCGGTAACATATACAGGTGCGATTTCAGATATATGTACCATCCCCGTTTTTCCTCCGGGGATTTCTACAAAAGCACCAAATTTTGTTATGCCTGTAACCTTACCCTCAAAGACAGATCCAACCTCAAGCTGCATAAAGAAATATTACCCTTTCTTTTTACTTTGTGTTAACAAAAACACGCTCGCCGGGCATTACAAAGCCATAGGTTCTTGCAATGCGCTCGATATATTCAGGACTGGAAGCAGCGGCAATCATAGTTTTGTACTTTTCATTTTGTATGTTTTCATACTTAATTTGCTCTTCTATGCTTAAAATTTGCTGCTTGCGCTCTTTTAGTGCGATTTGGTCTTGAACAGCCATAAAGACAAAAACCAGCGCAGCCACAACAACAAAAGCCTTTATAAAAAAGCTGTTTTGCAGAATGTTTTTAAACAAAATTACCGCTCCCCCTTTCACAATAATCTGTAAACTACATTATACACAGTTATTATGGAAATTTCAAGCACTTTTTGTAATTTGCTTAGATTTTTTTTTGCTTTTTTTCGCTAATTTATTATCATTTATCAGTTTTCTCGTCGATTTGACTAAATAAACCACAGGGGTTTTAACTATATTGACTAAAGGCTTTATAAGCTTGATAAAGATGAAGCTGCAAGTTTTGCGGATTTTCTCGGCAATCCAGCGGGAAACTCCTATAAAAAGTGCACCCAGAGTAAAATAATAAATTAAAGCACCGGCAAGCTCGGCAATAAGAAGATAGCCCCTAATTACACCGCCGTTTTGCACCAGCATAAACAAAAAGGTTGCCACGGCGGTTATAACCCAAAAAATCACATCCTGAATAAATACAAGCACAATTTTTGCAGGCAGGATAATTCTTAAAAGCCTAAAAAAATCATACAGCACGCCGATTCCCGCACCTAAGAGCAGAGCCTGCAAAAACAAGTTGTTTTGCAGGGCTATATCTACCTCTATACGCATAGGCTCGCCGCCTTACTGAAAAAGACGTGAAAGCACAGAGCCGCCGGACTTTTTAGGAGCATAGGAATAGCTAAGCTGTCCAATTTCACCCTCGACGCTTAAATCGCCTGTTTCAAGGCTAAGCTTGCTTATGTGCAAGCCCTCGCCCTTTATTACAAGCTCACCTAAATCGGTTTTTACCTCTATCACCTGGTCGTCAAAGCTGCCAACATCAGAAACTCCTGTTAAGGTTAAGGCCTTGCGGTTTTCTAAAATAAGATTGTGCGGTATTTTTACCACTCTTTTTTCCTCTGTCATTGTTTATTCCTCCTTGAGTTTTTATTACAAAGCTTATGCTAAAAAGGTGAGGGATATGACAGGCCAGGGAAAGAATACAATTATGAATAAAACTATTGCAATATTCGATATATTATGATATTATTAGCTCATAATTTTATTTGGAGGTATATTTTATGAAGAAAATAATATCATTAGTATTGCTTGCATGTTGCATTGTTTCTGTATTGGCGGGGTGCACAAGCAGCCCTTCAGGCAAATCGCCCACAGGAGCGTCAACGGGGAGCACAGTTAAAAATGTTACTGTGGAAGAGCAGGTTTTGCTTGAAAAGGACGGAGTTAAAATCACGCTTAAATCAATTGAATTTGGCGGACTATTTGGGCCTGAGCTTAAAGTTTTAATTGAGAACGACAGTGCAAATAACATCACCGTTCAAACCCGTGATTCGGTTGTTAATGGATTTATGGTTGATTTCATCCTGGATGAGGAGGTAGAAATAGGCAAAAAGTCCAACACTGCAATAACAATTTTCGACAATAAATTAAAAGCAGCAGACATCACATTGATAAAGGACATTGAGTTTAAATTCCATGTTTCTGAAGCAAAATCTTATGATAAAATTTTTGATTCAGATACTATTAAAATAACAACCAGTGCCGACCCTGCGTATGTTCAGCCTGTAAATACAGACGGAACAGTTGCTTATGATGAAGGCGGAATTAAAGTCACTGTTAAAAAGCTTGTTACCAAAGATAGCTTTTGGGGTGCAGAGGTTTATGTTTTAATCGAAAATAACACAGAGGATGATGTAACAGTTCAGGTAAGAAATGTTTCTATTGACGGATTTATGGTTAATCCCGCATTTTCAAGTGATGTTCTTAAAGGCAAGAAATCCCTTGATACCATAACCTTTATGGAAAAAGAGTTAACTGATAACGGCATTAAAGATATAAAAAGTATTGAGCTCTCATTCCATATTTACCAGAGCTCCGGCAAAGACACAATTAAAGATACCGATAAAATTACAATTACATTCTAAACTAATTAGTAAAGCTCCCGTATCTGCTGCAAGCAGCAGATACGGGAGCTTTTTTTAGTTAAACCAATCCTTGCAAAATATCCCGCCCCGCATGCACTCCTTGTGTATGCCGCCGCAGTCGCAGTTTACAAGTATGGTATCCTCGCCTATAACCACTATATCGCACCATGGTATAACTATGTCCTCTTCACGGCCTAAAAGGCCGAAGCATTTTGGTCTTCCGTAAATCACTATGGCAACAAGGCGTGCGCTGGCGGTGTCTACCTCAACATCGCACACATAGCCCAGCCGTATCCCGTTTTTTATGTTTACAACATCCTTGTTACGCATGTCAACAATTCTGCAATTCACAATAAAGCACCACCATTTTAGATATTAAGACGCTAAATTAAGGTCTCACATCCATAATATGACGCTATATTTGAAATTATGACAAGAGAGCGATTTTTATCCATCACCGCCAAAATACAAGCGAAAACAATGTTGACACTGTGCGCATAATGGGGTATAATATAGATAAATTATAAGCTGGAGGCGAGCTGTATGTCTATGACAAATATTAATATACGAACAGACAGTGAAGTCAAATTGCAGGCACAAACCCTTTTTGCCAATTTAGGCTTGGATATGACCACGGCAATAAATATGTTTCTTCGTCAGTCCGTTAGGCAGCAGGCTCTGCCCTTGGACTTTTTCTTAGGTGACGACGGTGAGGAGACCTTAGCTCAAAGCCTTGCAGATATGGATTCCGGCATACGTGGATTA
>JAISYX010000046.1 GCA_031269595.1 Oscillospiraceae bacterium | reverse complement strand
TTTTACACGGCAATTTAACAAACAGCGGTGAGCTTTTTGCTCGCCGCACAGTTGCATAAGGAGGTTGAAGCAACTTGGAAATACCAAACAGCTCAACTACAGTGCAAAACTTCACAACTCAGGGCTATGTCTGCGGATATGGTCATGCAAGCTGCTTGAACATATCTGCACCTGATGTAGGCAATGCCTATGTGTTTGGCGGACCGTCAACTCCGGCAACAAGCATTAGTGTAAGTCCAGCAACGGTCACGGTGTATGTAGGCGGTACAACGCAGACACTAACTGCAACTCAAAGCCCTGCGAATGCAAACAGCGGTGTTGTGTGGAGCTCTAACTCGGCAAACGTGACGGTGAGTGCAACAGGTGTTATTACCGGAGTTTCAGCAGGCACTGCCAAGGTTACGGCAACTGCTGTAGACTGCGGGAGGAGTGCAGAATGCACGGTGACGGTTGCCAATATTCTTGTTACAGCTGTTACGTTAACCTCAACAGCGACTGTGTATTATGGTTGGTATACAACATTAACCGCCACGGTTGCCCCAAGCAACGCCACAAATAAAGCTCTGGACTGGGTTTCATTAAACCCCAGCGTTGCAACGGTTAATTCAAGCGGAGTTGTTACAGCAGTGGGGACAGGCTCAGCAACAATCAGAGCCACGGCGAAGGACGGCACAGGCAAATATGGTTCATGCACAGTAACGGTTAACACTACAGTTCCTATCAGTGGTATTGCGGAAAACCGTGACCATCAAAAGTCAGCGGCCGCTGCGGTAACCACAGGTACTGCGGGTTCTAAAGCGAGGTTTTTGGCAGTTGCAAATAGCCAAGTTGGGTACAGGAACGGCAATAAGTCAGGTTCAAATGTTGTGTTCCCGTACTCTAACGCAGATGGCCCTGGCTGGACAAAGTACACCTATTATTCTACTTGGGCTACAAATGAAAACCTAAAGTGGTGTGCTACGTATGTTAGCTGGTGTGCCGAAATCGCAGGGGTTGGAAGCAGTATTTACCGCTGCCGAGGTTCTCAGGAAATGCGAGACAAGTGTGGTACTTACATCACAAAATCCAACGCCACCTCATCTAACATCAAAGCTGGTGATTTATTTTACCTTAGTAACGATGGCAACCGTACCGGTATTTACCATGTCGGGATTGTCAGTATCGATTACACAGGGAATGGTTCAATATCAACCGTTGAGGGCAACACAACATACGACTATGTCGCAGGGTATTGTGCACTTAAATCACGAACCTTAAGTGGGTCAGATATTATCGGCTTTAGCCACATAACTTATTAGGAGGAATGAAGACTATGAAAAAAGTATTAATTTTTATATTGGCAATTTGTTTAGCGTTTGCTTTAGCCTCCTGTGTAGCTAAAGTTGATGATACACAAACAACACAAAACACCTTAGTTGAAGGCAATACCTTGACTGTGTCCTCTCAAAAGCCAATCGAAGTAACCACTACACCTAAAAGAACAGCAACCGAAATCCTTGCTGACTTGGTTCTTGAAGATGGCAAAGGTGTATTGCGGCCTGAAATGTCAAGAGAAGAGGTTATGTCAATTTTAGACAAGTACGGTATTAGCTATACTGAAGATAATCGTTTTAAAGGATTTGACATCCTCGACATTGAAGATGGGGCACACTATGAAAAAAATGATTCTGTTTCTGGATTTACTATTCTCCAAACAAAAAAAGGGCTAAAGGTTGGTGATCCAGTATCCAAAGTATATGAGTTATACGAGGGCGCAAAAGATGTATACGAGGATGTAGAATCATATTTTGGAAGATTTAAGTTTAATTATGGTTATGAAAAAGGTGTTGGCACCCATACTCTTATAATTGTAACAACTGATGATTATAAAAGTGTAAAATCCATATCAATTGGGGTCTGGAAATAAAGCATTTGACGACAAAATGTAGTCCCTAATTAACCCCCAAAGGCGGATGTCCGGAATACACCCCATAAAATGACTAACTGTTTAATGTTCTCTTTCCCGCCTTTGGGGGTTCGCTTTTATCAACTTTTAAGGAATGAAGACTATGAAAAAAATATTAATTTTTGCAATGGTAATTTGTTTAACATTTGCTTTAGCCTCCTGTTCGGCTAAAGTTGCAGCACCTTCCAGCCCTGCTCCTGTTTCCAGTGCAGAAGTTACCACTACAACCACAACTGTTACCACTACAGTAACAACAACCTCACAAGCAAGCGTAGCTACAAGCAAAAAGCAATCAGCAACCCAAATAATAGCTAACCTCGTCAACGAGGATGGAACTGGGGTTATCCAGCCAACTATGTCTTTAGAACAGGTTGCCACTATACTTAACCAATACGGAATCTTGTATCAATACAGTCTTGATACTCCTGCGTTGAATATAGAAAGCGGAATGTTCTATGAAGTAGGTGCTTTTGCAATTAATCAAAGCAAGAGAGGCCTAAAAATTGGCGATCCTGTTTCAAGAGTTTATGAATTGTACGAAGGAGCTGAGGCTGCATATCGTGTGATTGAAGAGGGCGAGAAATGTGCTATTTTTGTTTTTGCATATCCAAATAGCCAATTTAGAGTTTTGCTAAATTCAGATTTTACAAAGGTTAAATCTATGGTTGTCGGCAGTCTATAACATCTGTTATAGCTGACCTCACCCCCGCTAAGCATCAAAAATGCTTAGCGGGGGTGTTTCTATTCACTTACACACACTTCTCCATTTCCAGCTCAAACCAAAACACGCTGCCCTCTCCCACCGTGCTGTAAACGCCGCAGCTTGCGCCGCTGTGCATATCCACTATCGCCTTTACTATTGAAAGCCCCAAGCCTGTGCCCACCACAGAACGCCTGTGCTCCTTGTTGGCCTTGTAATACCTCTCCCAAATATGGGGCAGCTGCTCCTCACTTATGCCTGCACCGCTGTCGGCCACCTCTATTCTAACCTTGTTATCTGCTATTATCTGCCTTATTTGTACACGCTTATCCTCACCGGTGTAGGTTATGGCATTGCCCAGCAGATTGTAAATCACCTGCGAAATCTTCACCTCATCCGCATTTACAAAGGCGTCGCAATCCGATAAAAGCTCAATTTGATAGCCCTGCGTCTCGCAGAATTTGCCTACCCTTTGAATAATTGAGGCAACCGTTTGAGTTAGGCTGAACTCCGAAATCTCCAGTGCTCCAACCCCCGATTGATACTTGGATATATCCAGCACATCGTTAACCAGAGTGGTTAGGCGGCGGGCTTCGTCTATTATGACCTGCACGTTTTCGGGGTTATTTTCGCCCGGGATGTCCCGCATAACCTCGCCGTAGCCCTCAATTAGGGTTAAAGGAGTGCGCAAATCGTGTGAGATATTTGCAATTAGCTCCCTGCGCAGCTTATCTACCTTTGAAAGCTCTGTTGCGGCATAGCTAAGGGTGTCGGCGAGCTCGCAAATCTCCTTGTAGCCCCTGCCTTGAAAGGCTGTTTCATAGCTGCCCTTGGCAAGCTCCTTGGCCGATTGGCTAATGGCCACTATGGGCTTTGATACATGCCTTGAGATAATAAGAGCCAGCAGTGCGGCAAGCAGTATCATAACGCCTGTAATCCAGAATAGCTGTATACGAAGGGTTTGCACGGTGGATTCTACAGGTGCAATAAGGGAATTTAACAGTAGGAGATACTCTGTGCCGTTCTTATCCTTAAGTATGCGAGAGTAGATGATGGTATCGCCGTCGCCGTTTTTGTCAGGATCTACCTCTGTGAGCATGATAGTTTCGCCCCGCCTGTCTTGAACCAGCCTTTTTTGATAGTATTGCAGCAGAGGTGCTCCCTCCCCCTGTGTTTGCACATAGAGCTTGTACAGCTCTGAGGAGGGCATTTTATGTATAACGCATTCATCCTGAATATCCGCACTGTAAACGCTTTTGCCTGTGACGTCAATCAGACTGATGCAAATCTCGTTCTTTTCAGCTACATTTAAAATGACAGTATCCAAGCTGCCGCTGTTGATGCTCTTGGCAATCCTTTCAGCACCGGAGCGGATAGCTCCCACCTTAATTGAGCGGTAAAAGCCATTTAAAAATACAACCTGAAACAGCCAGAGCAGCACAATTAAAATGGCGCAAAAGCCCACAAGCCAAGTAAACACCTTCCATTTGATGCTAAGCTGGTCTATTCGATTTTTAAGGTTTTTAATACGATTCATAACACCATTCCCAAATTAACGGCAATTAACAAACTCACCGTTCCATACTTTATAATAAAAATAGACGAAAAAGGTATAAAATGTTAACCTTTCACTCAACTTCTCAAATGCGCAGCATTCGAGGGATGGGCAGGGGTGCAGGGGGCGAGCAGTGGTTGCCCCAAATTTTAATTTGGTCGGCAACCACTGCGGCTTACTTTCTCGGCGAAACAGAAAGTTCGGGGTTTTTGCTTGCAAAAATGCAGCCTTTGGCTGCAACCGACTAAACAGCGTGCGTGCCCGTGCGGCATGAGCACAAGCTAAAACAAGCTCTTGCTTCATAACTTAAAACTTAGGGCTTATTAACGCTATGCCTCAAAGCGGTAACCCATACCCCTTATAGTTACAATATGACTGCTGTAGCCATCCAAACGCTTGCGCAGCAGCTTTATATGGGTGTCAAGAGTTCTGTCATCTCCGTAAAAATCATAGCCCCACACATCAGTTATAAGCTTTTCACGAGAGAGGGCTATGTTGCGGTTTCTTATCATGTAAAACAGCAGGTCATATTCCTTTGGCGACATCTCCGCCTTTTCTCCGTCTATATAAACCAGATGAGCTGTAAAATCCACAGTGAGACCCTCCAGCTTGAACACCTCACGCACATTTTCGCTAAGGCCTCCCGCCCGCTTCATAATGGATTCAATGCGCATCATAAGCTCCTTGGGAGAAAATGGCTTTACCACATAATCGTCTATGCCCAGCTCAAAACCGTGTATCCTGTCGTATTCCTCGCCTCTGGCCGAGAGCATGATTACAGGGGTATTTGCAGCCTTGCGTATCTCTTTAACTGCCGAAAAGCCGTCCAGCTCAGGCATCATAACATCCATAATGATTATATCATATTCCTCACAGCGGCAAAGGCTTACCGCCTCCATGCCGTTAGAGGCCTCAAACACACTGTGCCCCTCGAATATGGCATATTTTTTAATCAGCTCACGTATTTTTGCCTCATCGTCAACCACAAGTATTTTATACATAGCTCACTACAGCTCCTTTTATATTGCTTTAATAATATCTTAACCTACAAATGTGAATTTCAGGTGAACAGACGGCGAAAATCCGTACACAATATACAAAATTTTAATAATGCATTCTTTTGCTTGCTTCCTGTATTAAAAAGTGCTATAATAACTAAAATAACGTCAGGCTTTGCAGGGCGTAAACATTAATACAAGAAAGGCAGAGCGCAGGCACAGGACGTGCCTGTTACCTCTAACACATGGTGTCAAAAAATGAAGAAGTTTTTAAATGAATTTAAGGAGTTTGCACTCCGTGGCAATGTAATTGACATGGCCGTTGGTATCATTATAGGTGCTGCATTTAAAAGTATAGTAGATTCTTTGGTTAAAGACCTTATAACCCCGCTTTTAGGCCTGTTAGGCGGCATGGATTTTTCAGAATTCAAATTAAATGTCCCCAGCCTGATAAACGGCTCTACTGTTAGCATACATTATGGCAGCTTTATTACTGCTATAATCAACTTCCTTATTATGGCAGTTGTTATATTCTGCATGATAAAGGGCATAAACTCGCTTAAAAAGATTAAAATACGCAAAAAGCAGGATGAGACTATCGAAAAGGCAAAGGAAGCTCCCACAACCAAGGAATGCCCCTATTGCAAGAGCAAGATTGCCATTGCCGCCACACGCTGCCCACACTGCACAAGCCAGCTTAATTAAGTCCTTATATTTACTAGCTCGTTTGTAGGGGCAGACCTAAGTGTCTGCCCAGATTACCATAATTTGCCCGTCTTTGGGCAGAAAGTCGTCCGTCTTTTGGCAGACACATAGGTCTGCCCCTACAGTTTTTAGAGATAACCAATTAGTTTACATAGTAAAACAGGAAAGGCGCAGGAGAACGCACATTATATATGCCTCTCCCCGCAGGGTGCTTTAAGTGAATAAACACAAAAGATATACCGCCGGCCAACTCTTTTACACCAAAAAGGGTAATATTATACTTGCAGCGGCGATTCCTGCGGTTTTGCTGCTGTTTGGCCTTATAGTCAATATATTTAACATAAGGCTTACAGGCTGGCTGCCTACCTGCTATTTTAAAGAGGCAACGGGCATGAACTGCCCGGGCTGCGGCGGAACTCGCTCTGTGCAGAGCCTTTTACACCTGGATATTTGGCACTCCCTTTGGTACAATCCTGTTGTATTCATATTAATTATCACACTTGCGGTGCTGTATGTCCGCTTTGTTTTAAACCTGTTTAAAAAGACTTACACCCCGCCTAAATATGATTTTAGCGTAGCTGTTGCCTATATTATAGGTGCTGTTGCCGTTATCTTTTTGATTGTGCGCAATCTGCCTTTTTATCACACAGTTTTTTATTGATATGCTTGGAATATACATCCACTCTCCCTTTTGCATTAAGAAGTGCCCCTACTGCGATTTTTACTCTGTAGCGGCGAATGAAGGCCTGATAGAGCGGTATTTTGCAGCCTTAACTCAGGATTTGCAGCGGTGGAGCGGCAAGAGCTTAACCGCAGACACCCTCTATTTTGGCGGCGGTACGCCTATCCTTTTGGGCACGGAGCGCATAGCCTTTCTTATAGACACAGCCAAACAGAGCTTTGGCCTTGAGGGTGCTGAGATAACCATAGAGCTTAACCCCGAAAGCGTGAGCGATAAGCAGCTTGAAGCCCTTGCTAAGCAAGGAGTTAACAGGCTCTCTTTTGGGATGCAGTCGGCTGTAAACAGTGAGCTTGAGCTATTGGGGCGCAGACACAGCGCAGAGCAGAGCCTTGGCATAATCAGGGCGGCGCAGAGCTTGGGCTTTGCAAATATCTCTGTTGACTGGATGCTTGGCACTCCTAATCAAAATGACTGTTCTATAAAGCGCACCGCTGATTTTATAAATGAGCTTGATGTTCAGCATGTCTCGGCCTATATGCTCAAGCTGGAGGAGGGCACGGCCTTTTTTGAGCAGCGTGAGACCTTAAATACAGCCGATGAGGACACTCTGTCTGACTACTATCTGCTGGCCTGTGAGCTGCTGGAGGCTCAGGGCTTTGCCCAATATGAAATATCAAATTTTGCTAAAGCCAGCCTTAAAAGCCGCCACAACTTAAAATACTGGCAGCTTGAGGATTATCTGGGCTTTGGACCTGCCGCTCACTCCTGCTTTAAGGGGCAGCGGTTTTACTATCCCCGTGATTTGCATGGCTATATCGCAGCTCCGCAGGCCGTAGAAGACGGCTTTGTGGGAGGCGAGGACGAGTACATCATGCTGGCCTTGCGCCTTTCTGAGGGCATTCTACGCAAGGAATGGCAGGTGCGTTTTGGCGGGGATATTCCAAGCGATTTGCTCCGCAAGGCGGCAGAGCTTGAGCAGCACGGACTGCTTGTTTGTAATGAAGAGGGCTTTCGCCTAAGCCGCAAGGGATTTTTACTTTCTAATGCTGTTATTACCTATCTAACATAATGAAATTCGTTGAAAACAATACGAAAGGCAGGGACGCAGGCGCAACAGCCAATTGTTTATGGATTGTTAGTGTGCGGGCTCTTTAACACATGGTGTTTTTATGTCAATCTTCAACCAAGGCAAGAGCTTTTACCGCTCTATGCTGGCAATAGCTGTACCTGTGGCACTTACTAACCTGCTGCAAAATTCTGTAGGTCTTATGGATACCTTTATGGTTAGCACCCTGGGCGACGAGGCCGTCTCGGCCATTGCCGGAGCTAACAAGTTCTTTTTTATCTTTACCCTTATCCTGTTTGGCATTGCCTCAGGAGCTTCTGTTATGGCAGCGCAGTATTGGGGCAAGCAGGACGTAAAGGCTATTGAGAAGATTGTGGGCATAGTTTTGCGCTATTCACTTATTGTGGGTGCAGTTTTTGGCCTTGCTGCCTTTGTGCTCGCCAAGCCTGTTATGCTTGTCTTTTCAAACGACCCTGAGGTAATCCGCCTTGGTGTTGGATACCTGCGCATAATAGCCCTAACCTTTGTGGCCGATTCCTTTTCGGTTGCACTGTGTCTCTTTTTACGCAGTATAGAAAAAACCGGCATAGGCCTTATTTCGCAAATTATAGCCTGTGTCTTAAATTTTGCACTAAACTCTATCTTCATCTTCGGGCTTGTTGGAGCACCTAAAATGGGCGTTAACGGGGCGGCTCTGGGCACACTTATCTCCCGCTGCGTTTGTCTTGCCGTGGTAGTTATTTATTTAAAATATTTCAACAAGTCAATTAAGCTTCGCCCACGGTATATCATTCATGCCGACAGGGCTTTAAGCAGGGATTTCTTTAAATACGCAGGCATAGTTGTAATAAACGAGACCCTCTGGGGTGTTGGATTTTCCATGCACGCTGCTATATTTGGGCACATAAGCACAACCGCCATGACAGCCGCCAGCGTTGTGCTAACTATACAAAACATGATTACCATAATAAGCTTTGGCTCGGCCAACGCTGCGGGAGTTCTGGTGGGCATGGAGGTAGGCAAGGGCGACTTTAAGCGAGCCAAGGAGCGCAGTCAGCTATTTTTGATATTCTCTGTTGGCTTAGGACTTATTTGCACCCTGTTCCAAATGCTTGCCCGTGCTTATTTTGTAGATTTTGCCGTGGCAAAGGGCATGTTTAACCTTGAGCCCCAAACCGTTGTGCTCATTAAGGATATGCTGCTGGTAATGTCAATTATAGTGCCTATTCAGGCCATGAACTGCCACATTATTGTGGGCATATTAAGAAGCGGAGGAGACACCAAATATGCCACCTTCTGCGATGTCTTTTTTATGTGGATGCTCGTTTTGCCTGCGGCCTGCATATGCGCATTCCTGCTGCACTGGAATCCAATTTACATATTTATGGTTTTATATTCAGAGGAAATACTCAAGTGCATTGCCTCTGCAATTAGAATGCTTGGCTGGAAGTGGATGAAAAACGTGACAAGGGAGGCGGCTTAGTGGAATTTAACTCTATCCCATTTCTTATTTTCTTCCCCATAGTTACATTGATATACTTTTTAATGCCCCATAAATTCAGGTGGATTTGGCTGCTGATAACCAGCTATTTCTTTTACATGTGCTGGAACGCCAAATATGCCATTTTGATGTTCTTTTCCACCTTTACCACCTATTCAAGCGGCTTGCTTATTGCAAAGGCCAAAACAACCGGAGCTAAAAAGCTCTGGGTTGCCCTAAGCTTTATTATTAATCTGGCTATTTTAGCTGTGTTTAAATACTACGATGCCCTGATAGCACCCACTCTTAACAGTCTTTTTAGCTTTGCTCACATAGGCATTTCTGTGCCTATGTTTGATTTGTTGCTGCCTGTGGGCATCTCCTTTTACACCTTCCAATCCCTTAGCTACACAGTGGATGTTTACAGGGGCGATATGCACCCTGTTAAAAACTTGGGCAAATATGCCCTTTTTGTCTCCTTCTTCCCTCAGCTTGTGGCAGGCCCTATAGAGCGCACACCCACTCTTGTGCATCAATTTGATGAGGTGCATTACTTTGATTATGTCCGCATTAAAGAGGGGCTGCTGCGTATGCTCTGGGGCTTTTTTGAAAAGGTGGTTATAGCCGATAGGCTTGCGGTTGTGGTTAATCAGGTGTATAATAATTACACAGAATATTCAGGCCTCACCTTTGCCATTGCCACGGTTATGTTTGCCTTTCAGCTCCTGTGCGATTTTAGTGCCTACAGCAACATTGCTCTGGGCTCTGCAAAGGTAATGGGCTTTACTTTAATGGAAAATTTCAAGCGGCCGTACTTTGCTAAATCGGTTGCGGATTTTTGGCGCAGATGGCATATTTCAATGAGCTCCTGGTTTAGAGATTACCTCTACTTCCCCCTTGGAGGCAGCAGGGGCGGCAAGCTTAAAAAGTGCCGCAATTTAATGATTACCTTTCTTGTAACAGGCCTTTGGCACGGCGCAACCTGGAACATGGCTATATTCGGCTTTTTAAACGGACTTTTTCAGTGCATATCAGTCCTCACTCAATCTATCAGAGAAAAGGTCTGCAAGTTGCTTGGTTTAGAGCACAAGGCGTTTAGTCACAGGCTATTTCAGGTTATACTTATCTTTACACAGTTTTGCCTAACCCTTGTGTTTGTGAGGTCGCAAAGCTTTGCTCAGGCTGTCTACATACTCAAGCAGGCACTGCACCCCAACCCATGGATTTTTACAGACGGCACTCTTCTTACTCTCGGCCTCTCGCAAACCGAATTTTGGTTTGCCTGCCTGCTGATTGTGTTTTATATGGCGGTGCAGCTCTTCCAGCGCAACCGCTCTATCATTACAGAGATAGGCAAGCAGCACATCGTACTGCGCTGGATGGTCTATCTTAGCGGCGTTATGGCTATTGTGATTTTTGGGGCTTACGGGCAGGGCTACGATGCCCAGCAGTTTATCTATTTTCAGTTTTAAGGGGGATAATACATGCTAAAAAAAGCTTTTTTTAAGGCAGTAATATTTACCCTCCTGCTTACACTGTGCATTTACGGCGCAGGGCTTGTGTTTCAGCCTAAAAGGGTGCAGCTTCAGCCAGACACCACCGCAAAGGTTCGGGGCTTTTATGCCGAGGGCAAAAAGAGCTTGGACGTGGTGTTCTGCGGCACAAGCAAGGTGTTTTGCCTGATTAATCCTAATCAGCTGTGGCTGGAGCAGGGCTTTACCTCTTATGATTTTGCCACAAATGAGCAGCCTCTTTGGATTACCTATTACTATGTAAAAGAGGCCTTAAAATATCAAAAGCCTAAGCTTATTGTGCTGGATGTCTACTGTGCGGCCTACGGGGAGGAAGAGCCCCGCAACGCCGTTACCCGTGCGGGTTTAGACTTTTTAAGCCTCTCCCCCAACAAGCTGGAGGCCGCCTTGGATAATGACGCTTTAAAGGAGCTCCCCAGCTATGTGTTCCCCCTCCTCCGCTATCATGACAGATGGTCGTCTCTAAGCAAGGATGATTATAAATATGCCATTTATAACGCAAAGAATCCCATGCACGGCTATTCGCCAATGTATATGGTTAACCCTCAGGAAAAGCCGGAGGGACTTGAGGGGCAGCCTATAGGCACTCTTGCGCCCCGTGCAGAGGAATATCTGCTTAAAACCATAGAGCTTATTAAGAGTGAGGGCGTTGATTTGCTGTTGCTTAACACACCCTACTGCATATCGCCTCAGTCGCAGAGCAAGTTTAATAGGGTGGCTCAAATAGCCGAGGAGCAGGGTGTGCCCTTCTTAGACTGCAACCTCTTACTTGATGATATAGGGCTGGATTATTCCAAAGATTACATTGATTTAGTCCACACCAATGTAGTTGGAAGCGAAAAGATAGGCAAATATGTGGGCGATTACATTAAACAGAACTATACCTTGCCCGATAGCCGTGGGAACCCCGCCTATACCTGGTGGGAGGAGAGTGCGCAGCTCTGGCTGAACTACAACGCCGAACGCCTGCCAACTCTGGGCACAGCGGAGGCAGATGAAAAATTGGAGGGTCTACTACTATGACAGCTAGTAAACAGCTTATAGATGAATTTATAAACAGCGCAATAGAATACGGCGAGGCTCAGGCAAGCAATCAGCCCTTACGCAAGGGCAGAGCCGGCAACGCCATTTACAGGATATGGCAGAGAGCTAAGCAGGACAGCGATTTAGCCCAGAGCTTGGTTGACTCCCTGCTGTTTAACAGCGAGCCTAATGTCCGCCTTTGGATTTGCAGCATAGCTCTTGACATAGATTACCGTGCATGGGACGCAGAAGCCATGCTTGCTGAGCTTGCCAAAAGCACAAGCGCAGGTGCTTCTGCCATTAGCGCAAAGGCTATTCTGGATTCACGCCAGAAGGGCATTAACCCGAAAGGAGCAGATTTACTTTGAGAGCTCTCATAAACACCGTTAAAGCCAAATGGATTTATATCATTACTATGTGCTGGCTTATCGTGCCATTTTTGATTTTTATTTTGGGCTGGCTAAGGCTTTATTACGCCATTCCAATAGCTGCCGCTGTGGTTTGGTCTTTTTATCTTTTTATAAAAAAGTCCAAACCCATAGAGCTGCCTAAGCTTAACAGGCGCACTGCCATTATTGCGTCTGTATCCCTTTTGGGCATAGTCCTGTGGGTGTTTGCAAGCGGTATAGGCGGATATATGTATCAAAACGATGACTTTTTATATCGCAACGCCATTTTGATAGATTTAATAAAACACCCTTGGCCTGTAATCTTTTCCCCCGCCGAGCTTAAGGGCAGCGAGCCCTTTGCCATGGTTTACTACTTCGGATTCTTTTTGCCCTCCGCTCTTGTGGGCAAGCTATTTGGAGTTAAGGCTGCCGCCGCCGCAATGTGGCTCTGGTCCTTTATTGGAGTGAGCTGCCTGTGGCTGCTGCTTATAACAAAAATAAAAAAAATCAGCATACTGCCGCTCCTGTTTATAGCTCTGTTCGGCGGCATGGATATTATAGGCTGCCTGCTGTACGCCAAGCCACTCTCATTTACCGAGCACATACAGTGGTGGGGCAAGCCCTGGCAATTTTCGGCCATGAGCACGCAATTTTTTTGGGTGTTTAACCAATCTTTGCCTGCTTGGATTTTGCTTGCACTGCTAATGCTGCAAAAGGAGAGGCATAGCCTTGTCTTTTTAATGGGCTTGCTGCTGTTCTTTGCGCCGCTGCCCTTTACAGGTGCGCTGCCCTTCTTTATCATTCGTCTGCTGCCGCCCCTTAAGCAGCTTAAAACAGGCTTTAACGCCGCATATTTTAAGGGTATCTTTACTCCGCAAAACCTGCTTGGCGGCGGGTTTATAGGCATAATATCCTTCCTTTTCTATTCAACAAACCTTGCCGGTAACAACTACCGTTTTTATCAATTTAAGCAGGGAGATGTTCTCCGCTTTGTCATTTTTACCCTGCTGGAGTTCGGCATTCTTGCAATTTTGCTATTTAAAGAGAACCGCAAAAATGTAGATTACTGGCTGATTATTGCAGTGCTGCTGTTCTCGCCCTTTGTGCGGGTTGGCCCCATGCTTGATTTTTGCATGAGATTTTCAATTCCAGCACTGTTCTTCCTGCTTGTTTTAAGCATGGAGAGCTGCCTGAATTTGAAGCTTTCTTCACTGATAAAGCAGCGCAAAAATTGGCTGCCGTTAGTTAGGTCTATAGCTCTTATTGCCGTTCTGTGCATTGGCTCTGTTACCTCCGGCTTAGAGCTTTCACGCTCCATAGTACGCACTGCGCAGGGCGAAAATCAGCCAAAATATGAGCTGGGCACAGTTTTAAATTCACGATTTACATTAATACCCAATTTTATAGGCAAAAAAGAGGGAACTATATTTTTTGACTTTCTTGCAAATACTAAGCCTTGAGTAATCGAGGTGAGTTATTTGCCGGAAAATTTAAGTTTAATAAAAAAACAACGCTGCCTGCTGGAGCTTATCCTAGCGGCTGCGCTGGTTTTGCCATTGGCTTCTGAGATGATTTTGGAGCTGGTGCTAAGCACGGCTAACGGGTGGCTTTTGCTGCTGCGTCAGCCCCTTGTGCAGGTCATGCCCTCTGCTATAATTATTTTTTACTTCGGCAGATATATATTTAAGGGCATGCTCGCAGATATAGCAAAACACAGACTAAGCGATAAACTTGTGCTGGGGCTAAGCCTGATAAGCGGCTATCTCCTTAGCCTTTACAGGTGCTTTGCACTTAATAAGTGTGAAAATCTGTATTTTGGCATATGCTCACTAATGGTAATTTTTGAAATATGGGGCAGCTATATCTCTATTGATATGGATTTAGATGCCTTTAAATATATAGGTATGCTAAAGGGATATTTTTACGGCTTTTCGCTGCTTTGCTTTGGCGCATACTGCTTTTTCACACACAGCTATGCCCACGCCTCTACAGCCGAGCACACGGGAGAAATCCTCTTCCTGCTTGCGCCCTTTACCCTAGGGCTGCTTATGCCCTTAACCTGCGATATTTGCGGCAGTGAGGAGACTATCAAGCGCAAGCTTAGGCAGAATGCTGTTATAGTTATACTCTACCGCATGACGGCAATTTTTCTTGCCCTTTGGGGCAGGCTGGATTTGATTTTGCTCTTGGTTTTATTTGTTTTTGAACTATGTTCAGTTCTGATTAATATATTATTCACCAATGAGAAAAGCTCTATAGCTTAGCTGAGATAGGCTTTTAAGGCCTCAATGTGCCCCTTTGAGCCGCTTCTCAACTCCTCCAGCTTATTTTCGGTGAGGGTCAGCAGACCCTCGCCTTTTATTATTGCCTTGGCTGTCTCCCCTGCATTTAATGAAGCAAGCTCTGCAAAGCCCAGCCTTAAGCCATATCCCAGCTCATCCAGCAAATTTATACTCTTGTTTGCATAGCACACGGGCAAGATAGGCACCCCCGCCAGCAAGCCGAATATAATTGAGTGAAAGCGTGTGCCAACAATGGCACGTGAGGCGGAAATCGCCCTCAAAACAGGCTCCTCTGAGCCTGTGTGGACTACAATTTTGCACATATCCTTAAGCTTCATCATGCTTTTGATAGTATATGCAGCGGCGATGTCGTTCTCGTTTTCACAGTCAAAGGCCAGCATGGTAACGGCCTCACCTGCGGCTGAGATATATTCGTCGGCTATCTCGGCATACTTTTTATAGCAAGTGTAATTGAGCTGCCTATCCCTTGTGCTGCGATAAACAGATATAGCAAGCCCCTGCCTCTTCTCTGCCGGAGTGCGAGGCAGCGCACAGCCAAAGAGCAAATCGGGATAGCAAGTGCACTCCAAGCCCATAGCCTGCAAGGCCTTTAGGGAGTATGCATCACGCACTGTAATCCTGCCTGAATGCCTTAGCTGCGCCTTAATGACCATGCCCGTCAAACGCCTGTTAACAGCCCCAACATTACAGCCTATGGTAGCAAGTCTTTTGCCCTGCTTTGCATAGTGTCTGTGGGTCTTTACTGTTGTTTGATAGCGATTTATTATGCTCTTGGTAGAGCCCAGCTCAAATATAGAGCCTCCCACCGTAAGCAGAGCCTCAAACTCCTGCCCGCTGTAAGGCGCAAGATTGGCTATGCCCTCAAAGGGGATTAGCAGGGCTCTGTCGGCGGCCTCCAGCAAGAAGCTATGCTCAGGAAAGGCCAGCGCAACGGCCTTGAGCATAAGGTCGTCACCGAGGTTTCTGTCAAGATATGCATCAACTAATATATTCATGGCCTTTTCACCCTTTTATTGGCTATAACGCTCCTTAGCTTGCTGCTTTTAAAGGCCTTGATTGCCAAGGATTTTTCATACTTATTTATGCCGATAAACCATTGCACTGCAATGTAAATTACCATTACTACAAACATCCTAAGCAGCAGCCAATCCTGCCCCTCTTGGGGCAAAAGGAAGGTAACGCAACCCAAGGCAAGAGCCAGGAGCATCCCGGGCAGCAGGCCTTTGAAGGTCTCTTTAAAGTACCTGCCCATCTCCAGCCCCACCTTGTAGCGGTAGTATAGATTCATGGTGATAAGCTGCCCCATAATAAGAGCTATTACAGTGCCCGCTGTTGCGCCCATAGCACCAAATTTTATGCTAAGGGGTATGCTTATTATTATATTGATGATTGCTATAATAAGGTAAGTGACAGAGCGGAAGCGGTGCATGTTTTTTGCCTGTAATATACTAAGCCCCAAAACCTGCGTAAGGGGCACAAACTGCGCCAGCATAAGCATTAATCCCATGTAATAAATTTTAGCGTGATAAAAATTACCCCTTGCCCACTGGTTGACAAAATGTCTGCCGCACAAAATATATCCTATTAGAATAAGACCCAGAATAATCATTTGCACCCGCCCCAGCTTTATCATAGCGTCGGTTAGCTCTTTGCCGCTGGCATTTCGTATAACCATTACCATAACCCTTGTCATTAAAAGGGTGCTTAGAATGGTTGCGATTCTTGTAAAATAATCGGCAAATTGGCCGCCCAAATTAGCAATGGAAATCTCCTGATTATTGCTGAATACAGCCAAAATAAAGGTATCGGTGCGCCAATAGAGTATGTCCACAAGTGTGGCCAAAAAGATAAAAAAGGAGTAGCTAAACAGGTCTGTAAGCATACTCCGTGGTATGCCTGTAAACCGGAACCGCACCTTAATGTTTATTCTTGCATAGAATATAATTACAATTTGATAAACAATATTGAAAATAACATCAATAAGCACAATAATAAGTGCATCTATACCGTAAACAGATATGATAAAAAGCTTTAACAGAGGGTTAATCACGTTGCGGAACAGCTCCCAGCCACGCATCATTGTAAATTTTTCATAGGCCGAAAGAGCCGCAGGGAACACCTGAGAGGCAAGTGTAACAACCATGCTTATACACATCATGCCCAGCATTAGTCTGGACTTTACAGTTTGCCCATTCAAAACGCTTTTAAAATTAGGGATATATCTAATAAACACTATGCCCAGAATGGCGGCTAAAATGGCTATGCCTATAAACAGGATAAGGCAGAGGCCGTATATCTTCTCCTCGCTCTCTTTGTCGTTTTGTGCCCTGTAACGGGCTATAAAGCGGGTTAAGGAGGCACCCAGGCCAAAGTTAAGCAAGGATATACCCGTTATTATTGCGTTGACAAGAGAGTACAGGCCGTAATCCTCTTGACCTAAATTTTCGAGTATAAAAGGAGTTATTATTATTGTTGAGAGTATTCCAAGCAGGGTATTTATAGCCGAGAGTACGGCACCTCGCTTTATTTCCTTGGCGGATGATAGCATTTACTTTTTCCCTACTTTTAAACTTATTATTTTAACAATATGCTTGTATTTACGCTGAGCACGGAATTTAAACTGCGCCAGCTGCTTTGAGAGGGGATACAGCCTAAGCCAAACCAGATTATAGGCATCCTTGTTAGCCTTGCTCAGCCTTGCCCTTGATATTCCCTTTAGCAGCTCCGGCAGAGCTATTTTGTTGAATTCTGAGCCCAGCAGACTGTAAAACTGCTCTGCAAGGCTTGCAAACGCACTCTCTTTAATATTCAAGACTTGAGCCAGCTCACAGCGTTTTGCAAGCAGCGCAAGGCGGTTGCTTTGATTTTCCTTAGTATGTATAGCTGAGCCTTGCCTATAGTTGTATATATACAAAACCTTATCAAGATACACGCTGTTCCTTGAATAGTAATAGGCCATAAGGTTAAACAGAGAGTCCTCCCCTATCACTATACCCTCAGGCACGGCTATTTCTCTGCTTTCAATAAGCTCTGCAGAGTATAGCTTGTTCCACATGCTGTTGTATATAGGGTGCTCATGAATAAGCCGCATGACCCTTTTGCTGTGGGGTTCTTCCTGCAATTCGGGTGCAAGACGAAAGAATTCGTCACGCATTTGCGGCTCAATCAGTCTGAATGCACAACTGACTATGTCTGCGCCCTTTAGCTTAGCGGCGGAATAAAGCTCCTCCAGCATTGTTGGCATTAGTATATCATCGGCATCTGCAAAGGCAAGATATTGCCCCTGTGCGGCCTTTATTCCCGAATTTCTGGCCTGACTGACACCCTGATGCTGCTGATTTATAATTACAAATCTATCGTCCTCCGCTGCGCAGCTCTCGCATATATCAAGTGAGGCGTCCTCAGAGCCATCGTTAATCAGAATAGCCTCAAATTGGCTGAAGGATTGAGATTTAACCGAGTTAAGACAATCTTTTAAATAAACTGCGTTATTGTACACAGGAATTATCAAACTGATAATTACAGACAAATTTGACACCAAGTGCTTAAAAGCCCGCACGCCAAAACAGCCGAGAGCCAACACTTTTCCTTTCTTTTAAACTATATATCTGCACATATTTTGTAGGGGATGATGTCCACATCATCCCGTGAATACATGCAAGCTTCGGAAAAACGGGACGATGTGGACATCGTCCCCTACAGACCTTACAGCAGCTCTGCAACCTCGCCATTTTTAAGGGTTAATTCCTTTAGCCTGTCTGTGCCGTTAAAGTAGTATATCTTCTTTTCAAATATGTAAAAGCTCTTAACCTGCTCCTGTATGTGCTGAGCCTTATCCTTGCCCTTGGTATTGATTGAGTATACGCCGGAATCCGAGGTCTTTTCGCTGTAATAAAGCCTGCCCTTATAGACATTCAGCTCTGTGCACTGCACGGGCAGCAGGAGATAGGCCTCCCCGCCGTTGCTTTTAGCGTTCATTATATAGCCTGAGTTCTTATCTATGTAGTAAACCCTATCCTTGTAAACACTAATTTGCGAGGGCTGAGTATCCTTGACGAGTATCTTCTCATCCTCACCAGAGGTGCTAACCTTGCTTAATGCGCCGTTCTTGCTAAGATTAGCAAAGTAAATCCAGCCATTATAAACAGCAAAGTCCACCGTCTCTGACTTTGTAACAAGCTGCCTTTTGCTGCCGTCGGTTTTCATCTTGTAAAGTGAGCCGCCCTCATCCTTGGGGGCGTTAAAATATATCCAGCCTGAATCAATTACAAACAGATTAACCGCACCTGTGCTCAGCTGCTCTGTATTGCCTGTTTTTGTGTTGCAGCGATAAATACCCTTCTTTTTAACCTCTAATCCGGCTATAAAGTACAGATATTTGCCGTCCACCGCCAAATTGCGGCAGTGGTCAAGCTCTGTAACGGGAGTGCTGCTCTCCTCTGTTACTTTGTATATCTTTTCATCAAGAGGGTTAACCACCCAGGCTGTGCTCTTTTGAACCGAAACCTTGCCGTTTGCAATAAGATTGCCTGTGCCCGCTTCCTTTTTAGGGATACTTACTATTATAATAATAATAACTATGCTAAAGAGAAGCGCAAAAAACCCTAAAGCCATACTCCAAAAGAGTATGGCATCCTTACGGTTAAGTTTTTTAATGTTACCCTTTATAGAGAGCAACCACGCTTTGATAAGCTTAATAATGTTGTTAACAACGCTCATTACAAACACCTGAATATAAGATTTGTACACTATTTTAGAATAGCAAAACAGACGAAAGAGGTATAAAAGACAACTTATCGCCAAGCTTCTCAAATGCTCAGCATTTGAGGGATGGGCAGGGGTGCAGGGGGCAACCACTGCGGCTTACTTTCTCGGCGAAACAGAAAGTTCGGGGTTTTTGCTTGCAAAAATGCAGCCTTTGGCTGCAACCAACTAAACAGCGTGCGTGCCCGTGCGGCATGAGCACAAATGGCGATAATATCTTGCTATACATTAATGCGACTAATTAATGCTTAAAAATTCTTATAGGTTGACGTTGGTGAAGCACTACTTCGAAAGCAGCTTTACCAGCACTGCCTTTTGTGCGTGCAGCCTGTTCTCCGCCTCTTCAAATATCTCCGCACTATGCGCCTCAAACACACTGGAGGAGATTTCCTCATCCTTGTGGGCAGGCAGACAGTGCTGCACTATTGCGTCCGATTTAGCATATTCCATAACCTCGCTGTCCACCTTAAAGGAGGCAAAGGCCTCACGGCGTTTTGCCGCATCTGCCTCCATGCCCATAGATGCCCAAACGTCTGTTATAACTACATCTGCCCCACGTGCTGCCCCTCTTGGGTCACGATAGAGCTCAAAGCCGCCTACCTCTGCGGCAAAATCCAGCACCCTGCTGTCAGGCTCATAGCCCTCTGGGCAGGCCACTGCCACCTTCATTCCAACCTTGAGACCACCCACAATCAGGGAGTTCATCATGTTGTTGCCGTCGCCTACAAAGCAGAGCTTAAGCCCGTCTAAGCGTCCTTTGTACTCTCTTATGGTCATTAAATCGGCAAGAATCTGGCAGGGGTGAGAAAAATCTGTAAGCCCGTTAATTACAGGGATAGTTCCAAAGCGTGCTAAATCCTCTACCTCTTGCTGCTTGTAGGTGCGTATCATAATGCCGTCAAGATAGCGTGAGAGCACCCTTGCGGTGTCCTCTACAGGCTCGCCTCTGCCTATCTGCAAATCATTGGAGGAGAGGAACATGGGGTAGCCTCCCAGCTGATACATACCCACCTCAAAGGATACCCTTGTGCGGGTAGATGCCTTTTGGAAGATACAGCCCAAGGTTTTGCCCTCCAGCAAACGGTGGGCGATGCCGTGCTTTTGCTCATACTTGAGCTGGTCGGCAAGGTTTAAGATGTCTATAATTTCATCTGTGCTCAAATCGAGCATTTTAAGCAGGTGTTTCATGGGGTTTATTCTCCTTTTAATACCTTTGTAAGTATAGCTATTCCCTTTTTAAGCTCTTCCTCTGTTATAACAAGAGGCGGCAAAAAGCGCAGCTTATCCTTTGCAGTTAAAACTATCAGCCCCTCCTTTAGGGCTGCGGCGGCTATATCCTTTGCCTGTGCGGTTTCAAGCTCTGCACCAAGCATTAGCCCTGCGCCTGTCACGGCGGCTATGCCGTCTAAATCCTCAAGGGCTTCTGCCAGTATATCGCCCTTGTGAGTTACCTCGTATAAAAACGCCTCATTGCCAAGCCTATCTAAAACGGCCAGAGCACCTGCACAGGCCACGGGATTGCCCCCAAAGGTTGAACCGTGCATACCGGAGCTTAGCACCTGTGCAAGCTCCTCACCGGCAAGACAAGCCCCTATGGGCAAGCCGCCGCCAAGCCCCTTGGCCACGGTGGTAATATCAGGCTTTACTCCGAATAGCTCAGAGGCCAGCACTGTGCCTGTTCTGCCTATTCCGGACTGCACCTCGTCTGCAATGGTTAGAATGTCCCTCTCGCCGCAGAGCGCAAAAAGCTCCTCAACATAATCCACATCCAGAGGGACAACTCCGCCCTCTCCCTGTATGAATTCGAACATTACAGCACATACATCCTCGTCCAGCTTGGCTTTTAAGTCGGAGATGTCCTCAGGGTCGGCATAGACAAAGCCCGGGGTAAAGGGGAAGAAATAGTTGTGAAAGGCCTCCTGCCCCGTGGCTGTTATTGTGGTAACAGTTCTGCCGTGAAAGGAGTTTTTTAGTGTTATAATTTTGTTCCTTGTGCCGCCGTATTTATCAAAGGAATACTTGCGAGCCAGCTTGATTGCGCACTCGTTGGCCTCTGCGCCGGAATTGGCAAAAAAGGCCTTTTCATAGCCTGTTAACTCACTTAGCTTTTGCGCCAAAAGTGACTGGGGCACAGAATAATACAGGTTTGAGCAGTGCTGCAGCAGTCCCGCCTGAGCGGTAACGGCAGCCAACCATTTTTCGTCGCAGAAGCCCAAGGAATTTACGCCTATGCCACTGCCAAAATCTATATACTCCTTGCCGTCTAAATCCTTTACTGTAGCACCCTTGCCCTGAGCAAGCACAAGCTCGTTGCGGCTGTAGCTGGGCATGATATGGTCGTCGCTTTGCTGTTTGATTGATTGCGTGCTCAATTTTATCAACTCCTATTTATGAAAAATTACTGTAAAACATGGTTCCTATACCCTCATCGCTGAACATTTCAATAAGGATAGAGTGGGGGGTTCTGCCGTCTATTATATGTGCGTGCTTAACGCCTCGGCGCACAGCCTCTACGCAGCAATCTATCTTGGGTATCATGCCGCCTGAGATTATGCCCTGCCTTTTGAGGTTGTTAACATCACTAACATTAACCACAGAGATGAGGGATTCATCGTCCTCTACATCCCTGAGCAAGCCCTTTATATCTGTCATTAAAATGAGCTTAACTGCGCCTATAGAGGCCGCTATTCGGGCAGCGGCTATATCGGCGTTAATGTTATAAACCTCGCCCTTTGAGCCCCCTGCAACCGTTGATACAACGGGTATGTAGCCGGAATCAATGGCGTTTTGTATTATATCGCAGTTAACCTTTGTTATTTCGCCCACAAAGCCTAAATCGTCGCCGCTGACTATCTTTTCGGCTATAAGCATTCTGCCGTCAAGGCCGCTAAGTCCAACGGCCATGCCCCCGTGGTGCGAGAGCAGCTGGGCTAAATCCTTGTTAACCTTGCCTGCAAGCACCATTTGCACTATGTCTATAGTCTCTTTATCGGTATATCGCAGGCCGTTAATAAAGCGGCTCTCTTTGCCTATTTTGCCCAGCATGTCCGTTATTTCAGGGCCGCCGCCGTGCACCAGCACTGTGTTTATGCCCACCTGACTAAGCAGCACAATGTCGCTCATAACAGCATTTTTAAGCTCCTCGTCTATCATGGCGTTGCCGCCGTATTTAACTACTATTGTCTGTCCCCTGTGCTTTTGAATATAAGGCAGAGCCTGTATTAGCACCTTGGCTTTAGATTCGTTGCTTATGTTCATCATGTGCGGTAATCTCCGTTTATTTTAACATATTCATAGGTTAAATCGCAGCCATAGGCCTCTGCACTGCCTGTGCCCTGATTTAAGCTTATTGCTATGATTATCTCCTCTTGAGAGAGTATAGCCTTTGCGGTATCCTCATCAAAGGGGATTCCCGCACCGTTTTTGCACACCTCTATGCTGCCTGCAGAGGAGCTAAAGCTAAGGTCTATCCTGCTTATATCACAGGGGACACCCGCATAGCCTATGGCACAGAGCACCCTGCCCCAGTTTGCATCTGAGCCGAACATGGCTGTTTTAACCAGCGAGGAGCAAATAACAGCCTTGGCGATTTGCTTGGCCGCCGATTCATCACTTGCGCCCTCTGTGCGACAGATTAACAGCTTGGTTGCGCCCTCGCCATCCTTGGCTATCTCCTTTGAGAGCTGCCTGCAAAGCAGAGTTAAGCCCTGAGCAAATGCGTCGTAATCCGCATTCCTTTCAGCTATCTCGGCATTCCCCGCCCTGCCTGAGGCAAGAATAGAAACCATGTCATTTGTAGAGGTATCGCCGTCTATGCTAATCATGTTAAAGCTCACGGCAACGGCCTCATTCAAGGCCTCCTGCAAAATTGCGGGCGCAATGGCTGCATCTGTTGTAATAAAGCTGAGCATGGTGGCCATGTTTGGGTGTATCATGCCGCTACCCTTGGCTATGCCGCCTATCCTTACAGGCTTGCCGGATATTTCCAGCTCTATGGCAAGCTCCTTAGGCTTGGTGTCTGTGGTCATTATAGCCTGAGCGGCAGCGTGCCCGCCCTCTATGCTCAAGGCTGAGGCCAGCGCAGGCAGAGCTGAGGCTATGGGCTCAATTGGCAGGGGCATTCCTATAACCCCTGTGGAGGCCACTATAACGTCTTCTGCCTTGATTTGCAGGGCTGAGGCGGCCAGCTCTGCCATCTGCACGGCCTTTTCCTCGCCGTCTGCGTTGCAGGTGTTTGCTATGCCGGAATTGCAGATAACCGCCTGAGCAAGCCCATTTGCAATATGCCTTTGCGTAACTGCAATGGGTGCGCCCTTTACAAGATTTTGTGTGTAAACGGCGGCCGCTGCACAGGGCTTTTCGGCCTTGATTAGGGCTAAATCAAGCTTTTCCTTATTCTTCCTTATTCCGCAGTGTATTGCGGAGGCTGTAAAGCCTAAGGGGGCGGTAACTCCGCCTTTTATTTGCTTTGTGTTCAAAGTTTTTCTCTCCATTATTGAATAATATTTATATTAGAATACAACTCGTCTTATCACCTGTATAAACCTTCTGGATAGTCATGCGCATATCTACAAGCTGAAATACTTCGGAATATTCGCTATAGCATATATGCCTAATGCAACAATAACACCGAAAATAAGGCCGAAAATTATTGCCGCCTTACCTTTTTGACTTTTAATACATGCTATTACAACAGTCAGACCTATCAAAAAAATTACTACTGTGATTATAAGCCAAATAACTATAGACATGTATTAGCCTCATGTGTGTCTTACTGTATGTCGTTGTATCAGATGCCACCTCTACCGACGCTTCTCCCTGCCAACCCCGCTAATGCCTATAAGCAAGGCTAACAGCTTTAAAATGTAAAGAATCAGCATGGGCACAACTATTGAAAGCTCCTTAAGGCTTGCGCTGTCAAGCACAATAGAGAGGCCTATAAAAATAATAGGAAGTACATAATAGGCCAATGTGATATGCGGCCTTAAACGTCTGCGGCGCAGGAGTGAAAAGGCTGTAAGCGAATCCCAGATAAGCTCTATTAGATAGGGCAGCAGCACAAAAATCACAAGTCCCCAGTAGTAGGAGGTGCTGGAAAAGAAGCCGGCTGCTCCAAAAAGGAGCTGAAATGCTCCGTTGAAAAAGCTTCTAAAAACATAGCCTAAAAAGCTGAGAGGTGCAACGCTGTCAAAAAACTCAAGCACAGTGGGCTTTTGCCCCGATTGCTTGAAGGAGGAAATCAAATTTTCAAAAAACGAGCTTTCGCCTTGTATGTCTGCACCCTTAAGGTAGCTGGAGAGCTGAATTATTGTAATTACAGCTCCTGCAAGGCTTAACAGGATTAGCAAAACCGCCGCAAAGGAGATTCTCCTTGATTTATACTCTGTGTCTCTCATGATGTTGCCTCCTTGATTATATTATATATTTACCAACTAGTTTGTAGGGACAGACCTATGTGTCTGCCCAGATTGCAATAAAATTTCCGTCTTTGGGCAGACACATAGGTCTGCCCCTACGGGTTTTTAGAGATACCTTATTTTTTAAAACGCCGGCGGCACAAACTCCAGGCCTGTTGTCTCAGGCAAGCCAAGCAGGATGTTCATGTTTTGAATAGCCTGCCCTGCCGCTCCCTTTACCATGTTATCAATGGCGGAGACAACAATAAGTGTGCCTGTGCGCTCGTCTATATGCAGGGAAATATCGCAGAAATTGGAGAATTTAACATTGCGTATGCAGGCCGTTTGACCCTTTGGCAGCAGACGCACAAAGTATTCGGCCTTATAGGCACGCTCGTACAGCTCACGGATTTGCTGCTCATCTACTCCATAGTTAAGCTTGGCATAGCAGGTGGATAGTATGCCCCTGTTAACGGGCAGTAAATGGGGTACAAAGGTTACATTCAGCTTAACGCCCGCCGCCTTTGAGAGGGTTTGCTCTATCTCGGGAGTGTGTCTGTGACTGGCAACCTTATAGGGGGAGAAGTTCTCGTTGGCCTCGGGGAAGTGACCTGTTTGTGTAAGCCCTCTTCCTGCCCCCGTTACACCTGATTTTGAATCTAAAATGATGCCCTCGGTGTTAACGGCATGTGCCTTTAATGCAGGAGAGAGAGCCAGAGCTATGCTCGTTGGGTAACAGCCCGGGTTACCTATTATGCGCTTGCCCTCAATCTCGCTGCGGAACAGCTCTGGGAGGCCGTAAACAGCTTCCTCATGCAGCTCGGGATAGCTGTATTCGCCGTTATACCACTCCTTGTATTCATCCTCGCTGTCCAGGCGGAAGTCTGCGCCTAAATCTATAAATATCTTGCCTGTTTCGGCGCATTCTGCTGCGATTTCCTGACTCATTCCGTGGGGCAGAGCAGCAAAGACCACGTCGCTCTTTTCCACAACATCCTCTGCTGTGCGGCAGATGTAATCACAAAAGCCGAAGAACGAGGGGTACACCTCGCTTATCAATTTGCCCTCAAAGCTCACAGAGCTTATTGCAGCTATGTCCACAGTGGGGTGCGAGACAAGCAGCCTTACAAGCTCTGCGCCTGCATAGCCTGTAGCACCAATAATTCCAACCTTAGCCATCTCAGTATGCTCCTTCCATTAGCCTATCATAGTCCTTATGCGCCTTATCTCAGCCAGCACTGTTTGAGGTGCCGGGCCGCCTACTATCTTTCTGTCAGCAACGCATTTTTCTAAGTTAATCTTTTCATAAACACCACTGTCAAATTGGGGCAAAACAGCCTGATATTCCTCTATAGGCAGGGTTTCCAAGGTTAAGCCCTTTTCAATGCACAGTGCAACAAGCTGGCCTGTGGCCTTGTATGCGTCCCTAAAGGGCACGCCCTTTTCAACTAGATAATCGGCTGCGTCTGTGGCATTAATAAAGCCGTTTGCCGCCGCTCTGCGCATATTCTCAGGCAAAACCCGCATTGTATCCAGCATAGGAGTAAAGGCCTTCAGGCACATTTTAACCGTGTCTACAGCGTCAAATATGGCCTCCTTATCCTCCTGCATATCCTTGTTATAGGCCAGAGGCAAGCCCTTCATCACTGTTAGCAGAGCCATTAAATCGCCAAACACTCTGCCGGATTTGCCCCGCACCAGCTCGGCTATATCGGGGTTTTTCTTCTGGGGCATTATTGAAGAGCCTGTAGAAAAGGCGTCGTCCAGCTCTATAAATTTAAACTCCCATGAGCACCACAGGATAATCTCCTCGGCAAAGCGGGAGAGATGCACCATTACAATAGAGAGAGCGGCGGCCAGCTCAAGGCAAAAATCCCTGTCTGAAACACCGTCAAGCGAATTGCGGCTGATAAAGGGGAAGTCAAGCAGGTTTGCTGCACGCAAACGCTCCAGCGGATATGTAGTGCCTGCCAGTGCACATGAGCCCAAGGGGCTGAATTCGGTGCGCTGCTTTACATCCTTTAAGCGGGATAAATCACGCAAAAACATTTGAGCATAGGCCATTAAATGGTGACCAAAGGTGATGGGCTGCGCCCTTTGCAGGTGAGTGTAGCCGGGCATTACCGCCTCCAGATTCTCCTCTGCCCTGTTGCAAATTACAGACAGCAAAGCACGGAGAGAGTCTACAAGCTCCTGTGTCTCGTGTGAGAGGTAGAGACGAATATCCAGCGCAACCTGATCATTCCTGCTGCGTGCCGTGTGCAGGCGTTTGCCTGTATCCCCAAGGCGTTTGGTCAGCTCGCCCTCTACAAAGCTGTGAATATCCTCATAGCTTTGGTCGATTTCAAGCGTGCCGGCAGCTATTTCATTTAGGATTTGCTCAAGGCCTGTGACTATCTTTTCGGCCTCGGAGCTTTCAATTATACCTGCCTCGCCAAGCATGGTTGCGTGAGCTATAGAGCCCTCAATATCCTCCCTGTACATGCGGGAATCAAAGGAAATTGAGGAATTAAAATCGTTGGTTGTTTGGTCAAGCTCTTTTTTAAAGCGTCCGTTCCAGAGTGGCATGCTATGCTCTCCTTTTGTTATCTAATGAGTTCCTCTATTTGCTCGCTCACTCTGTAGGGGCAGACCTATGTGTCTGCCCGTGTTTCTTACACATTCGCCCAAATGCAGGCATTTTATGGCAATCTGGGCAGACACGTAGGTCTGCCCCTACAGGTTAAACAAATAATAAAGTGTTCTTTATTGCAATGCTTCAACTTCATCCTTAAGGATAGAATAAACGCAGGAATCAAAAATCAAGCCGTTTTTGTAAACGCTGCTGCGCAGCGTGCCCTCATAGGTGTAGCCACACTTTTCTAAAAGGCGGCGTGAGCCTATGTTTTGCGCATAGGGTTCGGCGTAAAGGCGCAGAATATCAAAGGTTTCAAAGGCAAGCCTTGTAAGCAGCAAAAGAGATTTGCTGGCTATTCCTCTGCGCCAGAAGGGCTCGCCCAGCCAATAGCCAATCTCGGCAGATTTGCGCTTGTAACCATCCTTGAGAAAAAAGCCTATGCTGCCAACGGCCTCGCCGTTTAAATCTATGGCAAATATGCGCTGCTTTTCAGGGTTTTTGTTTGCATCCTCAAGAAAGGCCACACCCGCCTCACGTGTGTAAGGGTTGGGGAAACCGTCTCTTAAATTGTTGGCTATTTTGCTGTTGTTTGCATATTCTGTTAACGCATCTATATCACCGTTATTAAATGGCCTAAGGGTGATTGTTGCGCCTGTTTTATCTTGGAATGTCATTGCCTAACACCTTCTTTAACCTTTGCAGAGTAATAAACTCTGCCTGTTCTTTGGTTTGTATAATCTAGGGCGGATTCCTTAGGAGAGGCCTCCCAAAGCGCAAAAACCATATCACCAAATATCTTAAATGAAAAGCTTTCTTTAGTTGAATTGTAAATATCATAATTTACATATTCAAATTCACTATACTGATACCAATTATTAATCCATGTATGACTACCATTGGTTCGCAGCATAAACCCGTTATTAACCGTTTGAATATCCCAAATATCTGCAGGAACAGCTTGGCTCTCTTGAATGTTCAAGTTCTCGTCAAGTACAATCATTTTCTTATAATCACGAATAAGAAAAGCCTTTTCATCTGTAGCATTTGCAACACATGGCAGCAAGGATTTATCCGCTTCTATATATTTAACTGTTTTAGCTTTTAAATCTAAGCTGTAACTTCTATCATAGGCAGAAAATATCAGGTGGTTTTTAAGGATTACACTCTCTGACCTAAACATTGTCATGCCTGTAAAGCTAACATCAAACTTGGGGAAGCCCGAGACATAGCCTCTGGCGTCAAGCCATTGCGCATCCTTTGACTTTTCTCCTATAATAATATCCTCGCCCTCAAAGTTAACTACATCAAAAATAAGCGTGTATCTTTCGCCCTCAAAATTAAGCTTTGTTATTTGCTTTGTTAAGGCATTGTATTTGTATATATACACAAAATTATCATGCCTGTATTCCCTGTCTTCTATTTCCTTTTCAGACTCTATATCTACGTCCTGCTCTGTGCTTGCATATGCATCTGAGTCAAACCAAAAATAGATAATATTTCCAAATTGCCTATACTGCGGTTTAGGATACCATATCTCCTCTGTATTAATCCGAAGTAATTCTTTACTTCCTGCAAAAAACGAGATGTAATCATCATTTTTGCCTATGCGCTGAGTAATGGCAGTTTTGCTTATA
>JAISYX010000037.1 GCA_031269595.1 Oscillospiraceae bacterium | reverse complement strand
GGGCAGGGTGGACGCAAAACACGAGCAGACACATAGGTCTGCCCCTACAATTCCAACAAGGTTAATAGAGATACTCAATTATTAGGAGGATATTATCTTGAAAAAAACATGTTTATTTTTAACGGTAATTCTTTTGCTGTGTATGCTTTTAACGGCATTGCCCGCCTCCGCCACCCAGGCAGAGGACAATGTCATCACTGCGCCAAACAGGGTGGTTGGCTACTTCCCCAGCTATAGGTTTGAATATATAGACGAGGTGGATTTTTCGGCCTGCACCCACGTTAATCTCTCCTTTTTAAACTGCCGTAACGGTGTGTTTTCGCCCACTCTGGTAGAGGCAAACCACCCCATGGGGGCGGCTGAGTACACAGAGTTTATAGAGAAGGTTCACGCCGCAGGAGCTAAGGCTCTTATTGCAATAGGCGGCGGCGAGCACGGAGCCCTTGGATTGGATTTAAGCACTCCCGCAAGCCGCACTCAGTTTATAGATAATATAATGTACTATGTGGATACCTACGGCTTTGACGGCGTGGATTTAGACCTTGAGGAGTACTCAAACCCCATAGTCAAATTCTTTGGCGTAACTGCAACCGAGCTAAAGCAAAGGCTTGGGGAAAGGGAGCTAAGCTGCGCCACCGCAAAGGATTATGTAACAGAGATGGAGGATTCTGCCTTTAACGCCTTTGACTTTGTCAACATAATGGCCTATGACCAGCCCGGCAGCGGAGGCGGCGGCCCAGACGGCACTCTTGCCTATGGTATCTATTTGCTTAATTATTTTGCAAACAGGGGCATAAGCACAGATAAGCTTGTGCTTGGCACTCCATTTTATATGTACGTTGATAATGGTGCGCTAACCTATGCTCAGGGGCTTGTAAGCAAGCCTGAGGTCTGTGCCAGAATGCGGCAGGAGCTCCCCGAAAAGTGCAAGCTAAGCCGCTATTACGGCGGTATTATGATTTGGGAGATAGGGCAGGACACCTTTGACGAGAGCTCACTCCTTAAAATTATTGACGAGAATATAAACGGCCAATATACAGTTGAGGGCTACTCCACTGCGGGAATTCCAAATTACGATTCCACAAAAACCTATACCTCAGGCAGCAAGGTTGTATATAACAATCTTGTTTTTGAGGCAATAAGCACGGTTGAAACAAGGAAGTTCCCGGGCTCTTCTCCGGCGGACGGCCTGCTCACCATGGGGCCGTGGAAGTATCTGGGCGTTAAGCCCTATACTCTGGATAGTGCAGAAAAGCCTCCGATTACCTCATATTTGCCCCCTGTAAACCTTCAGGTGAGTAACTTTGCCCTTATGGGCTTGGTGGGTGGCTCTTACGACCCCTACACGGCACATCTCGCCTGGGACGCCCCCGCAGGTTACACTGCAACAGGCTACACTATCAACTACGGCAGCACAGTTCTATGGGACACCTCCAATACCTGCGTTATCCTTAGGTGTCTAACGCCCGGGGCAAGCTACTCCTTAAAGGTGTATGCCCATACGCCGGAGGGCACAAACAGTCAGGCCGGAACAGTCAACTTTATTGTCCCGGGGGTTTTGCCTAACGAGACAGGCGCACTGCCTGATTATCCCGCTTGGAGTTCAAGCACGCACTACAGCGCAGGGACAAAGGTTATCTATGATGACAAGGTCTGGGCGGCACAGTGGCCGGGCTCAAGTGAGATACCCACAGGCATAGGCGGGAATATGTGGAAGCTGACAGACGAGACGGTGACAGTTCCAGTTACGCCTCTTACGCCTCAGGTCTTGCCTTGCACAGAGCACGAAGCTCCCCCCGCACCAACACTTAAATACACGGTGTACAAGATTGGCTCAAGCGTTTCATACCGCTCTGAAAATCCCAACGAACCCTATGCCATTGCCGCTCAGGCTAAAATAATTGACGGCAGAGGCTATGCGGTGGTGCGTGATGTTGCCAACACTCTTGGCTTTAAGGTGAGCTACGACGCACCCAGCGATTCAATTACTATCACCTATGAAAATCAGGTTGCTCATGTAAAGGCGGACAATACCAAGGTGAAAATCTATGAAAACGGTGTTTTAAAGGATGAGTGGGATGAGGCCGCTGATCAGGTTTTAAGGAACGTTGAGGGCAGAACCTATGCGCCTTCACGCTTTATGACCACTCTTGCGCAAAAGTTTGGCTTTACAGACTACCGAGTTCACTGGCTTGCGGACGAAAGCGGCGAGTATATAATTTACTCCAATGAATCCATTACTGTAGCAGAGCAGAAAGACATAATAAACGCCATTGGCGGGATTATATAGCATAGCATAAGGAAACAAAGGGGCGGCGGGGATTTCGCAGCCCCTTTGTTGCCAATCTCTGAAAACCCGTAGGGGCAGACCTATGTGTCTGCCCAGATTACCACAAAGTGCCCGTTTTTTGGCAGAATGGGCGAAAGACACGGGCAGACACATAGGTCTGCCCCTACAAACAAGGTACTCAATCCGGAAAGGAACAAGCTTGAAAAAGAACCAAGAAAGGAAGCAGGAAGCCCGGCAAAAAATTTTTATAATGTTTTGTGTGCGGGCTCTCTGACACATGGTGTCAACAATGAAAATTGCAGTTGTAACAGGCGCATCCTCCGGCATGGGCAGGGACTTTGCCCATGCTCTATGCAAGGATAAAAAGCTTAGCTTTGATGAAATCTGGCTGATAGCCCGCAGAGGGGAGAGGCTCAAGGAGCTTGCAGCAGAGCTGCCTGTGGCCGCCAAAATACTGCCCTTAGACTTAACCAAAAACGAGAGCTTAGAGGAATATCAAGCCCTTTTAAGCGCAGAGAGAGCCGAAGTAGCTGTGCTTGTTAACGCAGGAGGTTTTGGCAAATTTGTGCGCTCGGATAAGCTCCCCCTTCAAGACCAGCTGGACATGGTGGAGCTTAATGTTAAGGCCTTAACGGCCATGTGTGCACTCTCTCTGCCTCACATGCAGGCGGGTGCAGCTATAATCAACCTTGGCTCGCTCTCAAGCTTTCAGCCCACACCATACATGAATGTCTATGCCGCAAGCAAGGCCTATGTGCTCAGCTATTCCCGTGCTCTTAACGTTGAGCTAAAGGCAAGGGGGATACGTGTTATAGCCGTGTGCCCGGGTTGGGTTGCCACAGAGTTTTTTGAGACAGCGGAAAAGCAGGATAAATCCGCAGTAATCAATAAGACCCCACTTTGGAAGTCTGCTGACGTGGTGCACCTTGCCTTAAAGGATTTGCACAGGGGCAGGGATGTCTCAATTTTGGGGGCGGGAGTGCGCTCTCAGGTGCGCTTGGTTAAGCTTTTGCCACATAGTCTTGTAATGAAGATTTGGCTAAAGCAGCAGGGTCATAAGTGATAAACTAATAAAAAAACATTAAGGGAGCCAAAAGGCTCCCTTAAATTATTGTGTTATTTACGCATTTGTTTATGCAATGCTAATTGTCTTGTCGCTCTTAACCCTTGTACCTGCATCGTCCTGAACATATACACGCAGGGTGTAGGTGCCGGCCTCTGTGGGGGTGTAGCTAAAGGTGTATGCTGTGGTGTAGGCCTTGCTGTAATAAACCTTGCCGCCCTTTGTCAGATAGACACTGTAGAGCTTAGAGCCCACGCCGCCTATGGCAGTTACATTAATTGCAAGAGCCGAACCAACCGCACCTGAGGCAGGTGTAACATTTGTAATGGCCAAGGGCTGCACAACCGTGAGCTGTGCGGGGGAGGAGGTCTCTGTTCCGCCCTGACTGTTTTTGGCTGTTACATAAACACTATAAACACCGGCTGTGGTGGGGGTGTAGATCCACTGCGCAGAGGTTTGGAAGTCTCTGCTGGCAACCACTGTGCCTGCGCTGTCCTTAACCTCAAACTTGTAGCTTATAGGGTTAAAGTCAGAAATTGAGGAGGCTGTTGCGGTCACTGCGTTGTTAACATAAACGCTGCTCTTGTTAAGGCTGATAGCCGTGCTGTTGGGGTCGGGGATAGCGTTGGTAATCTCAACAGGCTGAGAGAACACGGCAACTGGCTTGCCTGTGGAATCTGTCACCTGAGTGAAGATGTAGTATGTGCCATAGGTATCCAGAGTGTAAGCAGAGGGGAAGGTTACGGCAACAGGATAAACCGTGCCTGAGCTTGCATTGTTGATTGTAGCGTTGCTTACAGGGGTGATTCTGGCCTTTTGCTGGCCTGCTGTTGTTATGGTAATGCCGGAGAGAACGCCCTTCTGTGAGCCGTCTGTGGCAAGCTGTCCGCCCACTGTTGCAAGGGGATATGAGCCGCCTGTGCGGCGTTTTTCGGCCTTGAAGTAGCCGTCTGTGTTGTTGTACTTAACGCCCCAGAACCACACCTGATTTGTAATGGTATAAGGAGCTGAGCCGCCTGTTACAGATACATTCCAGGTAACAGTAGAGCCAGGGAGGCCATATTTTGAGCTTGGCAGCTGATTGCTTATCTTTAAAGCGGAGGGGTCAACTGCTCCTGCAATTTTGGTGTACTCATTGCGGTTAAGCTTTGCGCCCGCCTGATTGCTGACATCCTGGCTGACATTCCACTCTGTGCCGCCGCCCCAGCCGGAATCTGTGCCGTATTTGGTCTCGTCTACAACATTGGTTTTGTACCAGGTGTACTTGGCCTGTGTTGCGTGCTCAGGGGCAAAGGCCTGCATGTAACCATACTGGCAGGAGTGGTTATCCCAAATATCATTTGAGCGGGTGTAAATTTTGCCGTTATACCAAACAGTTGCGGGGTTTGCGGAGGTCTCGCCGCCTGTGGTAAGCTCCTTGTTGGACTTCCAAGTGGCTGTAGCAGTTGTGTTAACCCAGCGGTAGGAGATAACAGGCGGGTCTGCAATGCGGCCGTAGGTCATGGAGTTGCCTAAGTTGCCGTTTGCATCGTGGCCGTTGAAGGTGCCCGCGGTGCCGTTAAGTCCGTCCCAAACTGCCTTGGTAAGGGGAGAGCCGTGCTCAGCGTCGTTGCTGTAATCCCAGTACATGCCGCCGCCAAAGCCATTTTCTTGTATCCACTTTGTCTTGGCATATATATCCTCTTTATCATCATAGGTTATAGCATAGGTTCTGCCGTTGTAGGTGCCCTCTGCCAAGGAGGCATAGGAACCGTCGGTGTTAAACTTGTGCTTAACTGTGCCGTTTGAGGCGTCGTATAAATCCTGAATTTGGTCATAGGTGAACCAAGATGCATCGCCCAGACCTATGGCATCAGTGCCTGTTTTGCTGGTTGTAGAGGGCTTAAAGGCACGGTCACGGCCATAAATGGGAATGCCTATGTTCATTATATCCTTGGGTGTGCCGCGAAGGTTGAGCCTCTGGCAAACAAGCTCATAGCTATAGGGAGCAGTTGCCCCTGTAGGTGTTTTAAGGTTGGCGTTGTAGTTGGAAGCTCCCTCCCAGTTGCCAAATATGTCATAGCACATAATGTTTACAAAATCAAGGATGTTTGCATAATCGCTTATGGGGCAGGCTACCATCCAGTCGTAGCCTATACCGGAGGCTATTGTAAGGAGGTGGTCCCAGCCGAATTCGGGGTTTGCACGGAAGTTTTCAAACAAGGTGAGATAAGCGTCTCCGTCTATATGGCCGTTGGCCTCGGTTACACCGTAATCGGCTGTGCTGGAATGGGGGCAGACCAATCTGTCGTATTCATCGGCAGAGGTGCCGGGATACTCATAGTCTAAATCTATGCCGTCTAGGCCGTATTCCTTCATAATCTCCACGCAGGATTTTACAAAGTTCTGGCGTTTTGTTGCATCGTTAACTATAGGGCAAAAGCCGTCCATGCCCCAACCGCCCACAGAGAGCAGCACCTTAAGCGAGGGCTTTTGCTCCTTAAGCTTAACCAGAGCACGGAGCTTGTCGGGGTCGGGCACGTCAACAGCACCTGTAAAGCCGCTGCTGTAGGTGGTGTCGTTTTGTGCATTTACTATGTGACCAAAAGCGTAGTTGATATGAGTTACCTTGCTAACGTCAACATCGCTTACTGCGTCATTCTCTATCATTGGGTCGTCTGTGCCCGGCCAATCCCATTGGGTGACATAGGCAATAACACGGTATTCCTTCATCTTTTCGCCTGAGGTGGGGTTTGTTGCGTCCGCAGATGCAGAGAGCGGAGCGGCAGGGAACACAAGGAGTGTTACCATAAGGCTGAGCATTGCAATAAGAGCAGCAGCCTTGCGCATTACATTCATAAATAATTCCTCCAATTTAATGATATTAGTTTAATGGCCTAGAGCCATCTTCTCAATACTATACTAACACCAAATTTGGAATTCAGCAAGACTAATCGTTTAGAGTTAATAAAAATCAGCGTTTTCAATATTTATTCAAGGCAATTTCTGGGCAAAATGACGAAAGGATTAAACTGCAAGAGTGCCGACTAGAGGCTAGAGGCCAGAAACTAGAAGCTAGAAATTGCCCAGTTGAAGTCCCTGCTATAAACTAAGCTTAAACCAATATTAAACCACATTCATTGTGCATTAAACAACCTGCTCCCCTTTAAACTTAACCTTAAGCTTCATTCTGCGGTAGAATATCCGCTCTATTGTTTTAATTATGTTCCAAATGTGTGAGCATAAGTTAAATAGGCGGCTGGCCTGCCATGCGTGGCCGTCTGTTGCCTCCCACCATATGCTCATAAAGTATAAAAACAGCAGCCGTCTGCCGTGCCTGTAAGGCTTTGGAATCTGCCGCAGCACACTTGCCATAGCCCTATGTATCATAGCTGCGTCACAGCCCTTTGCCTCCCCGCATATTGCCTTAAAATACAGCTCAAATTCCTCAGGAGGCAGCTGTATTCCATACTTTTCAAACAGAGTTTGTATAACCCTGCGGCGGGAATTGCGCACCCTTTCGACCTGTTCCTGATACACAATTTGCGTAATAGAATCCTGCCTTAGCCTATAGGCCACAAAGTGGCGTGGTTGTGCGGCAAAGCGGGTTTTGTCCACCAGATTTGCCCACAGGCCGTAATCCTCCATGTAAAGGTATTCATTGGAATAGCGCAGACCTGTTTCACGCAACAGGTCTATTCTGTAGGTAACGCAGGAGTGGCATATGGTACACTTGGCCAGCAGCCCCACCTCTAGGCAGGGGCGTGTGATGGAATTGCGGAATATCCCCGCAATTACGCCATTTCTAATGCAGATTGACCAGCCTGCCAGCAGCCCTATTTTAGGGTGTCTTTCAAGGAATTTAACATGGGCTTTAATTCTGCCCGGGAGCATAACGTCATCGGAATCAAAGCGCACCACATATTTGCCATGGACATACTCCAGCCCCTTGTTAAGGGTGCGTATAAGCCCCAAATTCTCCTGATTGCGTATAAGAGTAATGCGGGGGTCCTTGTGGGCCTCTATGAGCTTAAGGGTATTGTCGGTGGAGCAGTCCTCCACAATTATAAATTCAAAATCACTGTAGGATTGGCTCAGCACACTGTCTATAGCTTGATTTATATAGGTCTCTACATTATAAGCGGGCATTAGCACAGTGACTAAGGGGGCGTTATTTTGCATTAAAGGCTCATTCCTTTTTCTAATTGTAAGGTATATTAAAAAGATTGTTGCAAGGCGCATATTTAGCATTAGCATGAGCAGCCTATCTTTGCCCTTAAAGCTCCGCTCTTTACAGCGGTAAAGAGCTGTTTTAAGGGTGACATCATTAAGTATACGCAGTGCCGCCCTGCGCTTGCTTAAAAAGCCCTTGACTGCGCTCTCCCTCTCGCATAGGTTGCCTATGCAGTGCAGAGCCTCTCTTATAATGCGGGCGTCTATGTAGCCGCTGATGTCATTTTCATCTGTGAGTGAGAATCTTGCTCTAAAAAAGGCTATCTGCTTAACTATCCTTTTTTGAACACGCCACAGGTCGGCAAAATGCCTGTGTGAGCGGCTCTGTGCGCCATGCGCCACCCTGTAATTGTAGGAGTAATCATCGGTAACAAGCACGCTCTCCGCCGCTTGAACAGCATGGAGCTGGAAGATTAAATCCTCGGCCGCAGGCAGACGGGGGAAGGCTATTCCCCTTAGCACACTGTGCCTGTAAAGGCCGCTGCAGCTGCCTGTTACAGCCCGTTTAAAGGGAAAATCCAAGCCGCCGCCTATCATAGGCAGCAGGAGCTTCTCCAGCTTCTCCTTGCCTGTATAAAGCCCGCAGTTTTTTGTTAGCTCCTCCTTAAAATAGGGTGGGGTGTTCTCGTTCTGCCTGTAGGCAAGGCCGGAGAGGACTATATCTGCGCCGCTCTCCTGCGCTTTTGACTGCAAAAACTCAAGGCGATACGGCTCAAACCAGTCATCACCGTCCAAGAATGTGACATATTCCCCTGTCGCAAGATAGAGTCCGAAGTTTCGGGCGGCTGAGACGCCGCAGTTAACGGTGTGCTTGATGTGGGCTATATCGCTGTATTCATCGCAGATTTTGCCGCTTCCGTCGGTAGAGCCGTCGTCTATAATTATAAGCTCAAGCTTGGGATAGCTCTGCCCTCTAATGCTGTTTAAGCAGGTGCGCAGGTAGGGGGCGCAGTTATAAACAGGCACAATAACGCTTATTTTGGGGCTCTCAGGGGCGGGAAGCTCCTGCTTTTTTTCTAAATTAGGCGCAGCGGGCTTGGCCCTGCGCTTTTTGGCCTTACTCATGGGAGGCCTCTGTCTCATTTGGATGGGTGAATTCCTCTTTAACAAACTGTGCGGCAGCACGCAGACGGAAGACGCCGAAGGTGATTAAAAGCAAGGCAAAAATGAGCATTGCTATAGGCAGAGCCACACGGCTGCGTACCTCGTCCGGTTCAAAGGAGGTTGGGCTTTGCGGATTGTATAATATGTTAAGCTTATGTCCTGCTGTATATGTTTGAAAGCTTGAGGGAGCTTCGCCTCTGGCACGCACCAGTTCACCGGAGGAATCGGTAAACTCCACAACAGGGTAATAAACCGTGGTAGTGCGGCCGTCTTTATCCGTGTTCTCCTCGTCCATGTAATATACTAAGACTGCGGAGGCTTTAACCAAGCCGCTCTTGCGGCTGTAGCTGCCCACCAGAGAGACAACACCTGTAATAAGAATAACAAGTGCAGCCAAAAAGGCAAGGGGACTTAGCAGCTTATCTGTTTGTAAAATTGCTTTAATATCCATAACAAACACCATGTGTTAGAGAGCCCGCACACCAACAATTTATTAAAAAGCGTATGGTGTGCCTGCGTATCTACCTTTTGTATTTTTTCCAAATATTATTGGCCTCTTGTAAAAATTCTGCGCTTGATTAACCTGTGCACATAGCGGGCTGTGCGCTTGGTCTCTGAGTAAATGCCACGGCGGACAAAATACTCATCAATGGGTATCTCCTTGCCCTCAGCGGGGGTATATTCGCTTATTTCGCCCTCAAAAACAGCATAGGGAGCAAGCAGGGAGTTTATATCCTTTGGGGTGATAGGGCGGCCTGTTTGCAGGGGTATATCAGGCAGTGCGCCAGCATTTTTTAAAAGCTCAAGGGCAAAGGTGGTGCATATAAAGCTTTTATAAATATATCCCGTGCGGCCAAAGGGAGCGGTAATAAAGGTGATTATATTGTACATGTAGCCGTCTCTGTCAAAGCGCACGCTGTTTATAAAGCTCTCGGCGGCGGCAAAGCCTGTCTCACTAACGGGCACCTTGAATATTTTAACAGGCACAGAGGTGTTGTTTTTGCCCAGAGTAAGGGTGCGCGGGGATTCCAGCACAAAGCCGCCCACAAAGGGATTGCCTATATTTGTGCGTGAAAATGAGCACATGCCCAATAAATCGGCACGCATACTCACCGAGGTATGGCTGTATTTAAAGCCTGTAAACCGCCGCACAAGGCGGGCAGGCATGGTTTTTGTTGCTGAGAGGACAATATAGATATATCGCAAAATATCACCGCTTTTTTAATTTATTTTTATAGTAGGTATTTCCATTAACCTTGTTAGATGTAGGAGCAGACCTATGTGTCTGCCCGTGTTTTTCACGCATCATGCCCAAAGGCGGGAGTTTTATGGCAATCTGGGCAGACACATAGGTCTGCCCCTACCATTTTTAGATAAGCTCTATTAAGCATAGCATAAGTTTTTAGTATAGTCAACAATTCAATGCTTAATTCTTACAACAAACCAAAAATGTAGGGGACGATGTCCGCATCATCCCGCAAATACCTGCGGATTTTGGGCAAACGGGACGATGTGGACATCGTCCCATATGCACTAACTTAAGTTTGACAAAACGAAGAATGTGTGATATAATTATCAAGGGTGAAAAAATGGAAAGTATATCACGACTAATGGCGGAATTACCAG
>JAISYX010000021.1 GCA_031269595.1 Oscillospiraceae bacterium | reverse complement strand
AAACTGGCGATTCTATCAACGGATACCTCATTGCCGCAGCTCTTCTGCTGATTTCTGGAGTTCTTGTTCTTACTATTGTTGTTCGTAGGAGGAAGAGGAAGGTTTAAGGTAGGTTTAAGCTTTAAGGTTACAAAAAATGATGCTTTTTTACTGATTTGAGTTGTTTTCCCCCCGAATTGCCGTGAGTTTTCGACGGGGTTCGGGGGATGGAACAATTTTGTTGTATTTCTTCATTTTTTCTTCACTTTTGCTATTGACAAATCCAGTAGAATTATGTATAATAAGCTAGTAAATTGAAGTTTAAGCTTAGGTTAAAGTCGACAAAAAAGGTTACAAATTATTAAGATTTTACCAGAAAGCAAAACGAACAGTTGCAAATTTGTCATTTCAGTACATAAATTATTAAAAAAACTGTTTCAAAATATGAAAGCTTACCAGTTTTTATATTTTGAGCAATAGCTTTTTAAGGTATATGTATGAAATACGAAGTAAAACCAAATTTTTTGGTTTAAGGGGGACCAAGTATGAGAAATTTATTTAAAAAGGCAGTATCAATCATTTCGGTTGTCGCACTGCTGGTCACAAGCATTCCGTTTGCGAGTGTAACCGCTGCCGTGGGTGATACCATTGCGGCCACATTCCCGGATACAAACTTGGCGGCGTACATAGCCTCTGAGCTCGGCAAGAGCGTCGGAGATGAATTTACGTCGGGAGATGCATCCGACACCAGGCTGAACAAAATTGTAATACCTACTGCCACGCCTGTTAACAACTTTACAGGCTTGGAGTATATTACAGGGCTTACAGAAATTACAGCCACTACAAACGGTGCTTCGGTTTGGCCGGATCTTACCGCAAGCACAACGCTAAAGAGGCTGGCTATTCGAGGCACACAAACCACTCCTGCCACAGCACCTAATTTCAGCTCTTTCAACCCTGCTGTGCTTGAGGTGGTTAGTCTTCCTTGGTGTAACCTGCAAGCGTTACCTACGGGTTTAACTAGCTTTAGTAACCTTACAAACCTTGATTTAAGCTATAATATGCTAGGCAAGTGGAACCAGATAAAAACCTTTAGCTGGCACACCGCCTTCCCTAATCTGCAATATGTTGGTGCGGTTTGGGCTCCAGACGGCATTACACGTGAGGGCTTGGATTTAGGGCGCAATGAGCTTCAAGTAGTTCCAAACTTTGCTGGCTACAGCTTTACAAGTGCAACAGCTTTTTCTGCAAATCTGCTTAACAATATGATTAGGGACATTGACAATCTGTCTGGACTTCCTGCAGACCCATCCGAGGCAATTCATATATGGAGTAACTCCTCAGCAATGTCACCGGCAGGAGCAGCCCTTCCCGCACCATATAATCACCGCCCTGGTGCCAATATTTCCAGCTCATATGATAAATATGAGGATGCTGATGGCGTACACATCAAAGTTCCCTACCCGGGATTTAACGGTGGAAGTGTCCGAAGCGGCATAAACCTTAATGACGTGATTAACGGAACGGTTCCCGCTACGCTTGCCTCTATATTCCCAGAGCCTCTTACTATAGATTTTCTTCATGGTAATAGTGCATACGCCTCAAGCGGAACTCTTGATGGCGGTTTCGACTTGATCAATCGTCCTATTTACGGCATTACACCCGGATATGTTGACACCTCCTATGAACATGATGTGTTGCTTTATGTGCGCTATAGAGACATCCCCAAGACCCCAGGCAGCACAACGGCCGGTACTGCAAGCCAGTTTTATGTTTTAAAGCTGCGTGTAGGCGACGGCGGACTTAATTCAGGCTACAGAAGTTCTGTTAGACCGTTAGGTCCCTTGGGCCCGCTTGAAATAGTAACACAAGCAGGAACAGTTGTAGCTTTTTGCTGTGACTACTTCCTTCATGGCAGCGATGATAACTTTAAGGTTTACGAATATACAGAGTCTGACCAGATAGCCGCTTTCTTCGGCATTAGCATGGACGGACTTGCAAGGTTACGTTATATAGCAGCAAATTCTCCCCTTAATACTGATGCTAGTGTAGATGACCTTTATGCTGTATGGCCGCATCAAAACTACACCCCAACAGGCGACTTCTTTGGCCCTGGAACATACCCCTCAGGTTCAACAGGGGGAGTGCCTCTGTTTACCGCAACGCCCGGAAGTCTTACCACAACCACCAATGACCCTGCAGGCACAGTTAACCCTCAGGGCTACAAGGGCTTCCCTGTAACAGCTCCTTTCGATACCTCTATATCTAAGATGATTCTTGTTGCACAGCAGATATTCCACTATGCAATTCATCTGGAGCAGGGCGGAACACTTACTACAATTAACTCGGCCTTCCATACTCCAACCAGCCTTGGTTCAAATCTTCAGCCCAACCTGACAGCTGCAGCCAATGCGGCGTTTATCACTGCACTGTATAACCCCGCAGATACAAGCAAGAAGATTACAGACGCAGAAATGGGCGAAAAGTTCCCAACTGCTACTATTACCGTTAACGGCGCAGATAAGAGCAAAAACATAACCAACAGCTCAGGCGCAATCTTAGGGCCGTACACCATAGGCGGAACAGACATCCCCGCAGGTACAACCTTTAGTATTTCGCTTAACAACGCCAGCGTTTTTGTTTGCGACAGCGCAGGTGCAGCGGCCTCTTTAACAGGGTACGAGGTAGGCGATCCTTTCTACATTTACGTTCCTGCTGGTATAGCCACAGGCAGCGTTACAATTACACTCTCTAACCCCAGAGTTTTGGCAGGTTATATTGAAGAGTACTACTATGCAGGCTCTACCAATCAGGATGCCTACAGAATCAAGAGCTTGCACAAGAACGTAACCACAACTGAGACCGGTTCTTGGACAAAGGAAAGCGAAGAGGCCTCATACGGCAACATAGACCTGTTTAAGAAGGGCTATAACAAGGCCTCAGGTTCAATCAGCTTTGCCCCCGACGGCACAGTTACAGCCACCGCAGTAATTCCCATTCAGGGTGCAACCTTTGATGTGTTTGCAGCCGAAGACATTTATGATATTTACGGCGATACAACATCAAAGCTCCGTGCAGCAAACGGCACAAAGGTAGCTACTATCACAACAGGTGTAGACGGCCATGCAAAGGTTACGGCCGCAACCTTCCTAGATAATGCAGGAGTGCCAAGCGGAACAACTGTAGGCTATCTCTATCCCGGACGCTACCGCATAGTGGAGACAAGTGCTCCCGCCGGATACATTGTAGATTCCAGAACCTTCTACGCCAATGTAACCGCAGGCAATAACAGTACTCCTGTTGAGACAACAGAAATTGGCGATGCTCCTTACGACATAGCAACTCCCTTTGATGACCTTAAAACAAAGAATGTTAAGCTCATAAAGGTAGAAAAGGATAACCCTGCAAACCGTGTTGAAGGCGCAACAATTGCTATTTATGCCGATAATGGCGATTCAGATTTTACTAACGATACTCTTCTCTACACCACCACAACAAGTGTTGGCGGTGAAGAGGGAGTTGGCGGCGAGATAGACATTACCGGCTTGCCCGCAGGCAACTACTACTTTAAAGAAACAGCTGTTCCCGCAGGCTATATCCTTAACCCTGTACCGGTTCAATTTACTGTTACAGGCAATGAGGTAGGCACAATTGAGGTTACAATGGTTGACGTAGCTCAGCCTCACGGTAACATCAATTTGGTTAAGCTCTCCTTGAGCACAGACTGGACAGTTACGTCTCCAGGGCCTGACATTTATGTAGATGCCAATGGCAATACCCGCTATGTGGGCTATCCAATCCCATTTGCAAATGCAACCTTTGAGGTAAAGGCCGCCATAGATATTTACGCTTATTCTGAGAGCGGCGTAGGCGTAGGCCCAACAGGCACAAAGACAATAAGAGCAAGAGCAGGCGATGTAATTGCCACAATAGTTACAAATGCTCTTGGTCAGGCAAGAATAGATGCAAGCCATCCTGCAAAGTTCCTTGAAGATGATCAGACAACCTATGAATATCTGCCATATCTCTATATGGGCACATACACAATTCAAGAGACAAGTGCTCCTGCAGGCTATCAGCTTGACCCACGTATATTTACAGTCACCTTTGACCCCAATGTAGACGCAGCAGACGGCACGGGCTTAATTACTAAACCCGTTGTCTCAAACGACCCCATTCAGGGCGGCGACAACAGACCCTTCAACAGACCTGTTTGGGCTAACATTAAGCTTATAAAGCAAGAGGCAGGCTCCTCGCCTGTTATCAAGCTGGCAAACGCTACAGTTGAGCTTTATACAAATGACGATTTACTTCTGGGCGAATTTGTTACAGATGTAAACGGTGAAATTACCATTAAAGATCTGCCGGTTGGCACATATTACTTCTTAGAGACAGTGCCTCCTGCAAACTACGACCTTAACCCCAATAAGCTTTACTTTACAGTAAATGCAGACGGCAGTGTTTCTACAGTCAGCGGCCCCGCAGCAGGCGGCGTGCTCGTTCTTAACGATACCAAGGAGAACTTAGGCAATCTGCTGCTCCACAAAACAGGCTATGATAAGGACACTCTTACAGTGGTCAGCATTAGCGGCAACAAGCGTGCGGACTATAGCACCAAGGTTATACAGGGCGCAGTGTTCGAGGTTTTTGCCGAGGAGAATATCGACGTAATCGGCCTTGACGGACTCACACACAGAAGAGCCAATAAGGACGCTCTGGTTGCAACAATCACAACAGATGCGTTAGGCAATGCCTCTGTTGTAACAGCCACCTATAAGGATGATCTGGGCGTTAACATGACAGTAAACGGCCTGATTTACGGCAAGTATTATGTTAAGGAGCTATCTGCTCCCGCAGGCTTTAAGGTAGACCCCAGAATCTTCCACATTGTAGTTAGTGCAACCACACCTATCCCCAATGTTACCACAAACGAAACAGCAACATATCCCTACACCAGCCCGGAGCCATTTGATGTTATTCCTTGGGGCGACGTAGAGCTAACAAAGCGAGACGCCACCGCACTTACAGGCATCCCGGGAGCAACAGTAGAGCTATACACCGCAAGCAATATATTACTAGGCGAATTTGTAACAGATACACAGGGTAAGGTAAGAATTTCCAACCTGCCCGCAGGCAGCTACTACTTCATTGAAAAGTCAGTGCCCACAGGCTCAAGCTATCTGCTTAACCCAAATCAGATTCCATTTACAGTAACAGACGGCGGCAATGCTACACCAAACATGGATGAGGAGCAGCTCAATGTTGGCAACCTCAACCTTGTAAAGAAGGGTCACAGCACAAGCCAGAATGATTTAACAATAAGCTCCGGCGGAGCAGCCTCCGTTACAGCTATAGTTCCCGTTGCAAACGCAGTGTTCGAGGTTAGAGCAGCCGAGTTTATTTACACAAGAAAGTATTCCGGCACAGATGTAGGTGCTATACTAAGAGCAAGAACAGGCGAATTGGTTGCCACAATTACAACTAATTCCAGCGGTCAGGCAACTGTAACTAACGCCAGCTTTATGAATGAATTAGGCGCATGGGAAACAGGCCTTAACTTCCTCTACTACGGCAGATATACAGTAACAGAGGTTTCAGCTCCTCCCGCATATGTAATCGACAGCACACCTATAACGGTTACAGTATCCGCAGCTACGCCTAATCCCGTTGTTCAGCACTCAGTTAACAATGCATACAGCGGCGATAAGGATCCATTTAACAGAATCAAAACACGCAATGTCAAGCTTCGCAAGATAGACGCCGAGACAAGAGCTCCTCTGGCAGGTGCTGTTATAGGTATTTATACCATAGACGGAGCTCTAAAGCAAAGCTTTACAACTCCCACAAACGGAGAGATTGACATTACAGGCCTACCCTATGGCAGATACTACTTCCAAGAGATAACACCTCCTTACGGCCACCACCTTAACAGCGCACGCGTTGAGTTTGAGGTTAACACAGACGGCGGACTCATCACCCTTGAGCTTATCAACCGTGAAATGGAATTGGATGTAAGCGGCGGCTATCTGCGTCTGCAAAAAACAGGCCAGAACAAGGAAGACTTTACAGTACAGCCGGATGGCAGCGTGCAGTTTGGCACAGTACCCTTCAAGGGCGCAGAGTTTGCAGTTTATGCACAGTCTGAGATTAAAACCCCTGACAGGTACACACCATCTATAATCAGGCTCAGAGCAAGCAAGGATCAGCTCATAACCACCATAACAACCGATGTTAACGGCTATGCCGAGGCACTGGTAGGCGACTTCTACAACGATTCAGGCGTGCTTACAGGCAGAACACCGCTCTATTGGGGCACATATTATCTGATAGAGACCAAAGCACCCGACGGCTACGAGCTTGACCCAAGACCCTTTGTGGTTCAGGTAAGACCTCCTTACGAGGGCTATCAGGGCGACCCGCTGTGGTTTGACGTTAAAACAACAGACGTATTAACAAAGCCATACACCAGCGCAGACCCATTTGACATCACAACCAAGATTAATGCAAATCTTAAAAAGGTTGATTCGGCCTCAGGCTTAGCAGTTCCAGGTGCAACAGTAGCACTTTATTGGAGAAACAGCAAAACAGGCGTTTATGAGAAGAAGCTGGAGGCAGTTACCGACAGCAAGGGCGAAGTAAATATTACGGGCTTGCCCATAGGCGACTACTACTTTGTAGAGCTAGACGCTCCAGACCCGTATATTCTTAACACAACTAAGGTTAACTTCACTCTTACCTCAGCCATGGGCAACAATTACACCCATGTTATAACTCTGGAGAATGCAAAGCCGGTATTTGGCAATATCAATCTTATTAAAACCGCCTTTAACAAGGACGACTTTACAGTTGACAACACAGGCAAAACCGTTTATGGTTCTGAGATACCCTTCAAGGGCGCAAGGTTTGAGATTCGTGCAGCCGAGGATATTTACACCAAGGTAAGCAACGACCCAGCAGACGCACGCAAGATACTCAGAGCAAGAAAGGGCGCACTTGTTGCCACAGTTACCACCGATAATAACGGTCAGGCTTCTGTCTCAGAGGCTAAGTTCCTTGACGCAAGCGGCAACTCAAGATACTACACCGATTTGTTCTTGGGCAAATATGTAATTACCGAGGTTTTTGCACCTGGTGATTATGTAATAGACCCCAGAGAGTTCACCGTTGAGCTGACCTCAACCAACCCCTCTGATACAATCGTTGTAAAGCCCGTGCTCAGCGATACCTACGGCACATATCCATACCTTGCACAGCACCCATTTGACAGACCAGCATGGGCTGATTCTGAGCTGCTCAAGGTTGACGAGGATACAAGAGACCCAGTTGCAGGCGCAACTATAGCTCTGTATGATGAGAACGACAATCTGCTTTATACAACAGTAACAGGAGCAGACGGCAAAATAACAGTTCGTCAGCTGCCTATAGGCGTATACTACTTCTTAGAGAAGGTTGCTCCAGAGGGTTATCTGATTAACAACAAAAAGCATTGGTTCGAAATCACAGCAGACGGCATAAAGGCTCGCCAGACAATGGACGATGATTACCTCACCATGGGTAACATAGTACTCCAAAAGTATGCTTACGACAAGGATGAATATACTGTTGATGCCGGCACAGGCGTTGCAGACTTTGATGTAAGCAAGAGGCTGGCAGGGGCAAAGTTTGAGGTTCGTGCGGTTAACGACATAGTATCTCCGGATTCTACAGGCAACACCGCAAAAATGATAAAGAGAGCAGATTCAGGTGCTGTTGTTGCAATAATTACAACAGGTACAGACGGAATTGCAAGAATAGGTGCCGCAAACGGCAACTATGCAACCTTCTATAACGATAAGGGCGTTCCCGAGCAGCTTGAAAAGCTCTATCTCGGTCAGTATACAGTAAAGGAAATTCAGGCACCTCCCGGCTATGAGAAGGATCCAAGAACCTTTGTTGTAAACCTCACAACTCAATATCCCACAGATACACTGGTTGTAAAGCCTGTTGTTTCTGACGATACAACAAACGTCCCCGAGAATTCAAGAGACCCATTCGATGTACCTACAGTTGTAAATGTAGAGCTTACAAAGGAAGACGCATTAACCAAGCAGGTAATCGCAGGTGCTGTAATTGAGCTTTACACAGAGAATGACGAGCTTATTTACACAGGCACAACAGATAAGGACGGTCATATCAGAGTAACAGGTATACCTGCAGGCAGGTACTACTTCCTTGAAAAGTCTGTTAACGACAACTACCTCATCAACCCCAACAAGATTTGGGTTGAGGCAAGCAGCAGCAAAAACAACACTCTTGTTAAGGTAACAATGGAGGATACACGCACACCTAAGGGCAATATTAACCTCTTAAAAACAGCCAAGGATAAGGATGGTTACGAGCTGGATAAGAACGGCAATATCACCTGGGGCGATGTAATCCCATTCGCAGGCGCAAAGTTTGAGGTTGTTGCAGCAGCTGACATTAAAACACCTAAGTACTCCAGCGGCGGCACATCAACCGATACTATCCTTAGAGCTTATGCAGGCACTGTTGTTGCAACAATTACAACAGGGGCAGACGGCAAGGCCAGAATAGAGTTTAAGGATAACAACTATGCTACCTTCTACAACAAGAGCGGCATACCGGAGCAAACAGAGTTCCTGTACCCAGGCAACTACACCGTTAAGGAAATCTCTGCTCCCTATGGCTATGAGCTTGACCCAAGAACCTTTAATGTAACTATCACCGCTAACTACACAGTGGTTATAGCTCCCGATGTAAATGTTATAAGCAGCGATGTTGCAACAGCTCCTTGGACAGTTGCAAACCCATTTGATATGCCTTATACAACAAAGATTGTACTGGATAAGTCAGATGTTTCTTCCGAAGCTGCTATACCCAATTGTACCTTTGAGATTTATGACAGCAATGATAAGCTCATAGGCACATACAAGACAGATGCAAACGGAAAGATTACAATCAACGAGCTGCCTGTAGGCACCTACTACTTCCTTGAAAAGGATGCTCCTGAGGAGTATATGCTCAACCCAGATAAGCATTACTTTACAGTAACACCTAAGAAGGATTCATCCGGCAAACCGGAAATCATTACCTGTCCTGTTACAGATGAGCGCATTATAATGGGCAACATCAACCTAGAAAAAACAGGCTATGATAAGGATGACTTCTATGTAGCACCCGACGGCACAACCGTTTATCCCGCAACAATCCCCATTCAAAACGCTGTGTTTACAGTGGTTGCAGCCGATGATATTTACACACCAATCTACTCCGGTGCTTCCTCTACAATGCGCTTGAGGGCACGCAAGGATGAGCTTATTGCAACTATCACCACAGGCTCAACAGGCAAGGCAAGTGTTACACAGGCAAAGTTCCGTGATAACAACGGCAACTGGAAGTATATCAACATGCTCTATCCGGGCAGATATATCATCAAGGAGCTAACACCTCCCGATGGATACGAGCCCGACCCAAGAACCTTTATAGTAACAATCTCCACCATGGAATCAGTGGGCGGTGCAGACATAATCAAGGATGTAATCAACGGCAACGAGACCATCTATCCTTGGAACTCCACCACCAAGCCCTTCGATAAGCCATCTTGGGGAGATGTAAAGATTAGCAAGATAGACATCTCAACAGACGCACCTATCCCCAACACCGTTATAGAGATATACAAGGTTAACGAGGACGGCGGAGCAGACGACCTTATCTACACAGGCATAACCAACTCCAAGGGCGAATTCGAGGTAACCAAGCTGCCATTCGGCAAATATTACCTGCTTGAGAAGGAAGCTCCCGACGAGTATATGATTAACCCTGAGCCCCAGCCCTTTGAAATTGATAAGGACGGCGAAATTAAAAAGGCCACCATTAAGGATGTACGCATTCCTATGGGCAACATCCTGCTGGAGAAAACAGGCTTTGATAAGGACGACTTTGATGTTGATGAGAACGGCGAAACCCAGTATATCACAGTGCCGATTCCCAACGCAACCTTTGAGGTACGTGCAAAGAAGGATATAACAACTCCTGTTTACTCTGATGTATCAAGAACAGAGAGCACACTCAGAGCCAGTGCAGGCGACCTGATTGCAACTATTACAACAAATATCAGCGGCCGTGCAACCGTTACAAGAGCAAGGTTTATGGATAAAGCCGGCGTTTGGAAGAATTATAGCAATCTCTTCGGCGGCGAATACACCATAGTTGAGACAATAGCTCCCGAGGGCTATGAGCTTGACCCACGTGATTATACCGTTATTATAGACGGCAGGTTCATTATAGACGGCGATCTGGTAGGCAACGATATTAAAATTGTAAACGTGCACACAGACAACACTGCAACCTATCCTTACACCACAGTGCACCCCTTCAACAAGCCAACCTGGGGCGATGTAAAGATAGACAAGACAGACCTTTCAACTCAAGAGCCTATTCCCAACACTATAATTGAGTTGTACGAGGATGTTCAGCCTCCCAAGTTCCTCTTTAGCGGCAGAACTGACGAAAACGGACACATTGACATTATCAAGCTGCCCGCCGGCGAGTACTTCCTGCTTGAGAAGGACGCTCCGGATGAGTATATGCTCAATCCGGAACCCCAGAGGTTTAAAATCACAAAAGACTTACAGATAATCCCCTCCGAAATCCTTGATGAGTTGTTGCCTAAGGGCAATCTGGACCTCATAAAGAAGGCTCTGGATAAGGACAATTATGATGTAGATGAGGAAGGCAACACCCATTACGACACTATTCCCCTTGCAGGCGCAGTGTTTGAGGTAAGAGCAGCTGAGGATATTAAAACTCCTGTTTACTCAGGCGGCACAAGGCCCGAAACAAGGCTTAGAGCCACAAAGGGCAGCTTGGTTGCAACAATTACAACCAACAGTGCGGGCCGAGGCAAGGTAAGCACAGCCACCTTCTTTGATAAGGAAGGAAATGTAGTTCAGCTTCCATATCTGTATATGGGCGAGTATGTAGTCAAAGAGGTCAGTGCTCCTGCGGGCTATGAGTTAGACCCAAGAGAGTACTATATAACCATAGTTGACGACAGAGGCGACCCAGACCTGCTTCCCGAAATCATTTTCGAATCTGTTCTTACAGATGACGTTAGAGAATATCCCTATGATGTAGACCATCCATTCAACAAGCCAACCTGGGGCGATGTTAAGGTAACGAAGAAGGATTTCTCTACACAAGATCCAATCCCCAACACCATTCTTGAGCTGTATAAGGATTTGGGAGACGATGAGACAGGCGAGCTGCTCTTTAGAGGCAGAACCAACGATAAGGGCGAAATAGACCTTCAGGAGCTGCCGGCAGGTAAGTATTACTTCCTTGAGAAGGATGCTCCGGATGAGTATATGCTCAATCCTGACAGGCAGAAGTTCGAAATAACCGAGGACGGCGATGTAATCAAGTCTGTTATTATCGACCACCTGCTGCCCATGGGCAACCTTGACCTCCAAAAAATAGGCTGGAACAAGGATAAGTACACAGTTGGTGCAGACGGCCAGACCACCTATGAGGTAATCCCCCTTGAGGGCGCAACCTTTGAGGTGAGAGCAGCCGATGACATCAAAACTCCAGTATACTATGGCGGCAACAAGCCCGAAACAAGGCTTAGAGCCAACAAGGGCGACCTGATTGCAACTCTGGTAACAGATGCAGAGGGCAAGGCAACAGTAACAGCAGCAAACTTCTTGGATAAGGAAGGCAACGCAGTTGTTCTTGAAAACCTGTATGTAGGCAAGTACTCCATTAAGGAGACAATAGCTCCCGAGGGCTACGCTCTTGACCCACGTGAATTTATAGTTGAGGTTACAGGCGTAGATGGTGACGAACATGCAATAGATGTAAAGCACGTTATCACCTCTGAGACAGAGCAGTATCCTTACAATAATGAGAATCCCCTTAACAGACCCAAGTGGGGCGAGGTAGACCTTTCTAAGACAGACGTTTCAACCTCCGCACCGGTACCTGGTGCAACAATAGAGCTGTATCAGGCAGAGACCAACAAGCTTATCAGCACTCACGTGACCGATGCAAACGGTAAGATTAAGATTAAAGACCTGCCGTTCGGCGACTACTACTTCCTTGAGAAGGATGCCCCAGAGGGCTACCTGCTCAACCCCGAAAGACATTATTTCGAGGTTAAAGAGGATGGCGAAATAGTACCATGCGAGATGAACGACGAGCGTTTGGTAATGGGCAACATCAACTTGGCAAAGACAGGTTACGATAAGGGCTCTTACAAGATTAACACCAATGGCGAAACTATCTATGCAATTATTCCAATCCCGGGCGCAACCTTCTCTGTAACCGCCGCAGCAGACATTAGAGTTCCCAAGTACTCAGGCGACAGACCGGAGCTTTATGTAGCTGCCAAGAAGGGCGCAATGGTTGCAACCCTTACAACAGACGCAAACGGTCAGGCAACAGTTAAGAGAGCCACCTACACAGACGCAGACGGCAAAGTTGAGATTGTTTCAGCACTGTACCAGGGCGAATACTATGTCAAGGAAATATTTGCACCATACGGTTATGAGCTTGACCCAAGAACCTTCTATGTAAAAGTACAGGTTGACGGAAGCACAAGAATACTTGAGGTTGACTATGTACCCGCAGAGGAAGAGGTATCATCTGAGGATTCAGACGATGTTGTAAGAGGTGAAGTTGACACCACAGAGACTGTATCTGATACTACAGAAGCAATTGTTGCAGAGGAAGATGCAGACGCAGCACCGGCACTTAACAGAGCACCCGCCGCAGATGAGAATCCTGAGAGCGTATATGTAGACGCAGATGAGATTAATTCTAAGACCTTGAATAAGGACGGCGTAGATGCAGAAGATCTGCCGGATGAAAAGGTACTTCCCCCAAGGAAGAGACTGATATTCTATTCAAGCATAGTAAGTGATGAAAAGTATATAGGAGATGTTAAAACTCCGTTTGACAGGCCGACATGGGGCACATCAGAGCTAACCAAGAGAGACATTTCTACGTCAGCTCCGCTGCCTAAAACAACAATTACACTCTATGATGTAGACGGCAAGCAGCTGTATACAGGTGTAACGGATAAGAACGGAAAGATAACAATCACCAAGCTGCCCACAGGCAGATACTTCTTCATCGAAAGCAACCCGCCTAAGGGCTACCTGTTAAATCCCGATAAGCACTGGTTTGAGATTACAAAAGACGGCGAAATAGTAAAATCCGTTATGAATGACGAAAAGGATTCTACAGTAACTCCGCCGCCGCCTCCAGGCAAGGGCGTAAACACAGGCGATCCATTCAGCGGCTACGCAAGTGTTGCACTACTCCTAGTTTCAGGTGCATTTTGCATTCTTGCTCTTAAGAAAAAGAAAAGAGAAGATTCAGTTGCATAACAGCTAAACTTAAACTGCCCCTGAGCATTTGATGCTCAGGGGCATTCTTTTGGCTAGGAGTGCACGCTAAGGGGGGTACGTTCCTCTTTAATAAGCACAAGGGGAGAGGAACTGGTTTCTTGCATACGCTGGCTGTGGCTCAATTTAGAGAGGTGTATGACACAGTCAAGGTTGACTCCCAGAGCATCTGATAGCTCGCTGCCGTATTCGTCATCGGCAATATAGCAGTGTGCAGCGTGCCTAAGGCGGATGTTTTCGCTCACGCCCATCATATTGCAGCGGGTGTTTTCAATTAAGGCCTGCCGCTGTTCTGCAGTCATAAGGCGGTACAAATCGCCAGGGTACTTAAAACAGTCGTCGCTTAAATTATCCTTTGGCTCGTAGGAGTCCATAGCTCCGCTCAACTCCAAGGGAGGCTCTTTGTATTCGGGCTGTTCAGTCCACTCACCCATACTGTTGGGCTGGTAGCTCGTAGTTGCTCCAAAATTGCCGTCTACACGCATTGTGCCGTCACGGTGATAGAAGTGCTCTGCACCATTTTTAGGGGCGTTAACGGGGATTTGATGATGATTAACGCCAAGTCTATATCGCTGAGCGTCTCCGTAAGAGAAGAGGCGAGCCTGCAAAAGCTTGTCGGGAGAAAATCCAATGCCCGGGATGTTGTGCGCAGGGTTAAAGGCGGCCTGCTCCACGTCTGCAAAGTAGTTTTCGGGGTTGCGGTTAAGCTCAATAGTGCCCACATCAATCAGAGGGAACTCGCTGTGCCGCCAGATTTTGGTTACATCAAATGGGTTTTCGTAATGATTTTTGGCCTGCTCCTCTGTCATAACCTGAATTTGCATTGTCCAGCGGGGGAAGTCCCCACGCTCAATGGAGTCAAAGAGGTCACGCTGATGGCTCTCTCTGTCCTTGGCCACAATGTCGGCAGCCTCTGTGTCAGTTAGATTCTTTATGCCCTGTTGCGTGCGGAAGTGGAATTTTACCCACACACGCTGGTTTTTATCGTTTATCATGCTGTAGGTGTGGCTTCCAAAGCCGTGCATGTGCCTGTAGCTTAGTGGTATGCCCCTATCGGACATGGTGATTGTAACCTGATGCAGAGCCTCAGGCAGCATACTCCAAAAATCCCAGTTGTTTTGAGGTGAGCGCATATTGGTTTTTGGGTCACGCTTGATTGCGTGGTTTAAATCGGGGAAGCGCAGACCGTCCCGCAGAAAGAACACGGGGGTGTTGTTGCCTACTAAATCCCAGTTGCCATCCTCGGTGTAGTATTTCATGGCAAAGCCACGGATGTCACGCTCGGCATCAGCCGCACCACGCTCGCCTGCAACGGTAGAAAAGCGCATAAAAATATCAGTTTTTTTGCCCACCTGAGAGAAAAGCTTAGCCTTGGTGTATTTGGTGATGTCGTTGGTGACAGTGAAAGTGCCAAAAGCCCCAGAGCCTTTGGCGTGCATTCGGCGTTCGGGAATCACCTCACGGTCAAAGTGTCCCAGCTTTTCAAGAAACCAGGGGTTTTGCATGGCCATAGGCCCGCATTCGCCTGCTGTTACAGAGTTTGTGTTATCTGCCACAGGTGCGCCTGCATCATTTGTGAGCTTTTTGCTCTCTTCATTTTTCATGTAATCACTCTCCAAAAATTTATTTGACTATACTATTATTGGCAAATATTTAGAGGATTATACTGCAAAATAAAAAAGCTGCGTATTTTAGCGCAGCCATGTCCTGCAGAATGAAAAAAGATAATGTGACTTATAGTATGTTGACTCAAAGTATACAAAAGGCGTATTTTTATATAAAGGGAGATTGAAAATATATGGATATTGTTAAAGTGTTTGGTGATAATCTTAGAAAATTTCGAAAGGCAAGAGGCATTTCGCAAGAAGCCTTTGCTGAGCTGTGCGGCTTGCACCGCACATACATTAGTGCAGTAGAACGATGCAGAAGAAATATTTCAATTGAGAATATTCAAAGGATAGCAGATGCACTAGGTGTTGAAGCATATATGTTGCTTATTGAGGAGGAAAATGACAATGCGAGAGGATGATTTGCTAAAATTGAGAGATAAGCTTGCAGAAATCAAGAATATGGGTTGGATAGAAAACAGAAGGCCAGGCAATGCAGGCGGGGTAGGCAATACCCTTGAGGATTTATTAGAGGTTGCAGAAAATAATCTTCAATTGCCAGATTTTGGTGAATGGGAACTGAAGAGCCAAAGGGGAGACAGCGGTGCGCTTTTAACACTGTTTCATGTTGAGCCGGAACCCAGAAAAGCAAGAATAGTTCCCAAAATCTTGCTGCCGCTGTATGGCTGGGCACATCAAAAGGCTGGAACTCTGCACTGTGAGACAGAAAGGCGGTTTAGCCTGACTATAAACGCAAAATCCTACAGCAACAGAGGCTTTAAAGTAAATGTAGACAGAGAATGCAAGTGCATTTATATTTCATTTGATTATTTTAAAATTGATAGCGAGCTTAAAGAGTGGAGGGAATTTATACAATCGGGAGTAGGAACGGCAGATATAAACCCAAACCCTTATTGGAGCTTTGATACCATTACAAAAAAGTTAAAAGAAAAGCTTAATAATCTGCTGTATTTTCGTGCAGAACGAAAAATAGAAAATGGTATTGAACACTTTAAATACAACACATTTGAGGCGTACATAGACCCTGATTTGGAAAAGTTTCTAAGACTTGTTGAGCAAGGTGCAATTTATGTTGATTTTGATGCACGCACAGGACATAATCATGGAACTAAATTTAGAATAAAGCCTGATAAAAAGGTTGAACTATACAACAGCCAGCTTGAAGTGTAAGGCTTGAAGGACTTTTGTGTGCGGCTCTCTGGCGTGTGGTGTCAAAAATGAGCTAAACAAATTATTTGTTTAGCTCATTAATACGATTTTCAGCCATTTCACAATATTTAGCAGATAGTTCAATTCCAATAAAGTCTCTTTTATTTTGAATAGCGGCAACTGCAGTGGTGCCAGAACCCATAAATGGGTCAAGAACTACCTGTGCTTGGGTAGAAGCGATGATGCGGTCTATTAATGCAACAGGGAATGGAGCGGGGTGTTCATTTTTTAATTCTTGCCCAAAGGACCAAACATCCCCATAGGAATTAGCCTTTGGAGCCAATTTAAACTTTGGCTTTGCTATTAAATAAATTACTTCATATGTTGGTAAAAAATAACCTGCATTAAAATTTATGCCGCCCTTCCTCTGCCAGATTATTATCTGCCTAACAGGAAAATCGCATACTATATCGTGCCTATCCTGCAAAAGGCCATTTTGAACACGCCATTTGTGATTATAAAAAATAGCTCCGTTTTCGGGGATTATGCGGAACATCTCGCCTAAGCATTCTTTTTGCCATTCAACGTACTTTTCATGAGGCATATTGTCATTGTAATCGGTGTAACCATTGATTAACTCTGCGTTTTTCCATTTGCCTCCACGTCCGTCCTTCATGCCGTTGCCTGTAGAATTTTTTAAATTATAAGGAGGAGAGGTTACAACGAGGTCAACGCTATCGTTTGGGATTTTACTCAGGACGTCCAAGCAATCACCGCAAATAATTTTATTGCGGAACCCTTTTAAATTATCGCTTTCAAGGTTTATAGCAGAGGTTGCTGCAACAATACCCTTGATATTAGGCCTTTTCTCTTCTAAAAATAAATTAAGCTGTTTGGTTTGCTGCATGTTCATTCTCCCAAAACCGTTTTAATTTTGTGCTTGCAGTATTCCCCGCAACTCAATTTAAACCCCAAAATAAACAGGGGAAATAGTCAAGGTCTCAATGCCGTTTGAGGCAGCATAATCTGTGTTATAGCCTAAGGCAAAGCCAAGGTCTCTTATACCAACATAAAACCTGCCGTTAACGGTGCTGGGAGGGGACAGCAAAGCCCCTATATAGCTCACTCCGTTTACAGTTATATCACTGCTGTTAAGCTGCAGGATGATTGAGCTTGTCCTGCATAGCCTATCGTTTACGGTTATTGTGCAGGTGTCCGTGTCAAGGTTATAATCAAGGGTGTGCTGTAAGCCTGTAGAAAACATTATGGTGCGAATGGGCAAATTTAACCTGCCGCCTATATACAAAACACCGTTTTCTGCTGTGTGACTTATGCCGTCTATTTCAAAAAGATTTGTTTCCACCTGTGTTTTAACAAGAGTGGAGGGGGCGGGCAAACGCTGATTAAACAGCCATTTTACTATCTCGCTGGTGAGCAGAGCGTCGGCGTTGCCGTGTTGAAGAGCAGGATTATCAGATATATTAAAAATGCTGCGTTTAAATATTTTTGATGAAGCTGTAACGGGCAGGGCCGCATCTGCGGCCAAGGCGGCTATTCTAAAGGGGTCTCCGTCGCCGGTATTCCCTGTGTCATAAATGAAAAACGGAGCTTGGTCGGCGGCATAAAGCCCATAAATCGGCTTGTATGCAAGCGCAGATTTATATCCGGCAAATTCGGCTTCCATTCGGTTGGTAATCTTGGCAATGCTGATACCTTCGTCCTCAGGCATGTAATCTCTATATCTGCTGACCTGCACCAGTGCATCTGATAATGTGCCGTCCATGGGAATGAAGGCTGCAAACAGATTGGGGTATTCGGCGTTCAATCTCCATGAAAAGAGAGAGCCCAAAGACATGCCCACAGCGTAATATCTGCTGCTGTCAAAGCTGTATTGCGCTTCCAGCACGCCCAATAAGCTCATTATATCGCTTATGCGGTGCTGAATTCTGATAGGATACTCCTCAAAGGGACTGGTGCTTGGGTCTCCGTCATAATCGCCGCCAGAGCCAACTGCGCCAGCATATTCAATGGTTCGCTCGTGGTATGGATTATCCGGAGCAAGGGGATAAATAGGATTGTTATAATAGATATGGTCTATATTCGGGACTAAAATAAAGCACTCTTCATCGGTTTCACTATAGGCTTTCCAAGCCTCAACGCTGCTCTTGAAGGCCTCAAAATCAGCAGGAAAGCAGGCAAGCCCGGGCAGTGAGACAAGAAGAGGATAGCTTTTTGCAGGGTTATAATCCTTTGGCTGGAGCAAGTAGAACTCCCGCTTTATTTTTTGCCCCTTTTGTAAATTAGCATTGGGGGTAAAATAATCAAATTTGGTGTGGCTCAGTCTGGGTTCGTCGGGGTCAAGCTCTTGTGTAAAATTGCTGCTCACAATTACAATATCGCCGTAGGTGTTGGCGTTGGCCAGATTGATGTCCGCAATGGCGTTGCCGTTGTTGACATCAACAATAGGAGTGGGCAGGACATATGTATTAGCCGCTGTTGCCGCTGCACTGAAGGGTGAGCAAAAAATCACGCTAAGTAGCATTAAAATGGCTGCTGTCAATGATACGGTTCTTTTTAACATCCCAATTACCCCTTTACAATATGTTGAAAAAATAATAATTTTGCGTTTTAGTATAAATCAGTCCGTACTAAGCTTTCCAAAATTTTGCAGGCTGGGGAAGCCCCACTGCCTGAGCACTTCATATGCTCCAATTGCCACTGCATTTGAAAGGTTTAAGCTGCGTGCCTCGCTTATCATTGGTATGCGCACACAGTAATCGGGGTGTTGCCGCAGCAGTGATTCAGGCAGGCCTGCTGTCTCCTTGCCGAAGAGCAGGTAAGCTCCGTCTGGATACTCTGCATTAGAATAGACATGGCCGCCCTTGGTGGTAAAGTAGAAGTAGGTGCCGCTTGTCCTTTCAAAAAAATCATCGAGATTTTTATAATATGTTATATCGAGTAAATGCCAGTAATCCAAACCCGCCCGTTTTAGTTTTTTATCGTCTATGGCAAAGCCCATAGGCTCAACCAGATGCAGGCGTATGCCTGTTGCGGCGCAGGTTCGGGCCACATTGCCTGTGTTTTGTGGAATTTCCGGCTCTACCATAACTATATTAAGACTTGCCATAAACAAACGCCATGCGTTAAAGAGCCCGCACACCAACAATTTACTAAAAAGAATCTGTTGTGCCTGCGTCTCTGCCTTTCATATTGGTTTCAAACTAAACGCCATGCGTTAGAGAACTCGCACACCAACATTATGTATAAATTCGCCCGTTGCGCCTGCGTCTCTACCTTTCATGCTGGTTTCAACTAGCTACTCCGATGCTGCATCTGAATCGTTGGCATCTGCGCCTTCAAAGCCTGAGAAATCAGCTGTTGAATTTAAGAAAGCAACAAGGGATTGATAGCTTTCGCTGCCCTCGCTAAAGCTTGGGCTGTCCAGATACATAATGTCGCCAAGCTTTTCATCTGAGATTTTTAATGTGTCAGAGGGCTCGTTAATAATATTCAGCACTTCAATAGCCTGTTTTGTTGTTAAATCCACAGCAAGCACGGTGAGGCGGCAGCTGTAAACTGTAACCTCTTTGCCGTTGGCCTGATTTTGCAGCTTAGTGCTGCTGGGATAGCTATAGCGGTATTCCAGCATAAATTTGGCTTTGTCAGGGGAGGGCGTGGCCTCCAGCGGAGAGGAGAAAAGGTGGGTGATAGCGTATTTAAAATCCTTGGCCTGAGCGGTTAAATCCTCTGTTTTTAAATCGGAAAGAGGCTTGCCTAAATATTGATTTGAGGCAGCTACCTTTAAAAAGTAAGAGTTATCTTGCGGGTTTTTGGGTGAGTAATAAGTTACGGGGTTATTTTCGTCTGCCCTGTAGCTGCTAATCTCTTTAAGAGATGCACCTGAGTCCAGCAGTTCAAAATCCGTTTGGCCTATTACGTCAAGCTTTTTACCGCCCAGCGATTCAAGCTCGGCATTAGTCCATAGCTTGCTTCTGTCAGTGTTCTTTGCAAGCTCAGAGGCAGATGACGCCTGATTTTTGTTAAGAGATGTAATAAAAATAACACCGAATACAATTGCGGCAATTAAAAAGATTGCACCAAGCAAAAGGCTGAGCTTTTTTGTGTCGAATTTCATGATGTTTCCCCACTTTAATACAACGCCCAAAAGCCCAAACCTTTGAACGTAAAATTATTATTAAACCCTAATAAGGGCTGCCCACCTGGACGTATCGCACTTTGCATAACCTGCTACTAAAAAGCAGGTGGGTGCCAGCCCTGCGGATTCACGCTCCCTTCCTCCTGTTGCCGCAAATGCGGGCAGGGAGGTCTGCAATCCACCGCAGGAGTTTAGGTCCAGCTCCCGAATTATATATTTGTAGGGTTAAAAAAGTGCAGTCCGCGTGCCAAGCAGGCATTTTATCAGATACTATTCCTCGTCCTCTTCGCCTAAGCTCTCTTCATAACGGCTTTCAAAGACCTTTGCCAAGTCGTCAAGGAGATTCTCATCCTCAACCTCAAGCAGTTGCTCTTCGTCGCCCTCGGCAATAACCTCAAAGATGTAATAGGTGCCGTCATCTTCAAGAGCTTCCGGACTTGGTTCAAGGGGAATCAAGGCAACATAGCGGCCATTGTCTGTTTCAATAGCATCCAAGATTTCAAATTCATGGTTGTTGCCTTCCTCGTCCTCAAGGGTTATAATGTCTGCGCTGTACTCTTCATCCATTAGTAAAATCCTCCTAGCTGATATATATTATATTTTACATGTTTATGGCCTTTAAGTCAAGACTAAATAAAAAAATACCGCCCGAGTTTTTAAAACACGGGCGGAAAATCATCAATAAGCTACTGAGCAGAACCATCTTCAGGGGTTTTTTGCTCTTTTAACAAGAACCAAACACAAGCAGAGCTGATAAGCAGCAGCATTATAACAAAGATATAAGGTGCTGCTGAATCTCCTGTTGCGGGGCCCTTACCTGTAGTTGTTCCGCCGTATGTGGTTGCAACCTTGGTTGTGGGGTTTGTGTAAGTGTAAACATAGCTTGTATTGGCTGTAGTGGTTGCGCTTGGATTAATGGTGGTTGAGCCTGCTGTTGTAGTGCCAGTGCCTGTGGTTGTAGCATCTGTGGGGGTGGCTGGGTTGCCTGAGGTTGTGCTTGTTGTGGTGTCATCAACACCGCTTGGAGCACCCTGAATTACAACCTTAAGGGTTTTGCTGGCTAATGTAAAGCCGTTCCAAGCTTTTACAGTAATGGTATATTCATTTGCAGACAAGGCAGAGGAGATTAAAATCTTGCCTCTGTCAGCGTCATAGGTGATGCCCTCAACCCCTGTAACAGATACACGGGGAACGGGATTGCCAGATACAGACACTGTAACAGAGCTGTTCTTGCCTTCATTTGCTACAATAGAGCTGCTGTTTAAGTTTTCTATTTTAGCAACCGCAGGAATAAAGCTGCCTACAGGAACATACAAATAGCTCTTTGAAGCAGAGTCAAAGGAGGCATTGTAGGTGTAATCACCCAAGGATGATTTGATGTTTGCGGTGTAGGTTTCGTTGGGGACAGAGCCGGTAATAGGGTAGGGCACAAGAGCCTCTCCCTTAGTGTTTGTGGGCGCAATGCGGAAGTTTGGCTGCCCGCCTGCTGCTGTGCTGACAGAGCCGCCGTTGATAATAAACGCTCCAACGTTGATAACCTCATCAAGCTGAGCTATGCCGCTATCTAAGATGAACTTAGAGCCCTCAGGAATAGTTACAACAGGAGACTTGAACACGCCTGCATTGCCTGAGGCATCCAAGACTGTAAGCTCGGTTTTTGCACCCAGAGTAAAGCTGGGAAGAATTAAATTCTTGCCGTTTAAATCAATGACATAATTGCCGCCTGTGAGCGTAAGCCCCTCAATAGAGCCTACATTTGCGCTTAAGGTGATGTTCTTTTCTCCCCCGAGAAGAACGGCCTTAAGAGTTTCAAAGCTGTCAACACTAGTGCCGGCAGCACCTGCGCCTATGCAAACAGCCGAAGCCAAAAGCAAAGCCGCAACGCTTAAAAGTGATATTAATCTTTTCATTTTAATATTCTCCCTACTTCTTTTTATAATAAATTATAATGCAAAATGCCGAAAAAAGCAATAGCACTAAGCAAAATAGTCAAAACAGACAAGCGAAACTACTAAATGCACAAAAATGAACGTAAACCTTTGTAACCGATTGTAAGTTATTGAGTGAAAACGTGAATTTAGCTTGAGGTCAGCACCTCTTCCTTTGATGAAGTTGTATCTTTTGAAGAGTTGCTGTCCTTTGAAGAGTCGCCGCCCGCATCCTGAGTGGTCTTGGTTGTTTGCGGGGTTACGGGTATATCCTTATTGTAGGTAATGTCTCCCAGCTTAGGCTCTGCGTATGGGTCGGGCTCAGGGTCAGGGTTGGGATACATTGATTTGAAGGCAGGATTGTTTACATCTGGGTCGCTTGGGTCATACTTTGCGCCTGCCTCCAGCTTGGGCGGCAGTATGCTTGCAAGCAGATCAGGCCTTTCGGGGCCTTTAACAACATGTATTGTAGTGCCGGGGTTGATTTTATCAAATATCCACTTGGCGTTTTCAACGGACATGCGCACGCAGCCGCCGGAAGCCCTTGTGCCCAGCCTGTTATAGCCGCTCACATTGATTGCGGAGGGGCGGGGAGCACGGTAGGGCGGGGAGTGGAACAGGAAATTGCCTGTTATTCTGGTGGTGTACTGGCAGTAGATAGGCTCGCCGAGAGTGAACATATTCTGCCACTCGTGCTTGGTTTCTTTGCTTTTGTAGTAGCCGTCGGGCAGCTTGTTATCGTTAACTCCCGATGAGATTGGTATGTATCGCACAACCTTTTTGTAATAGCCGTCTTCATCTGTTGTGAATATTGTGCATATCTGCGCACCCTTATCTATCTCTATAAAATAAGGAAATTCAAGGGTTATGCGCTGCCTTTCCTCTTTTGAGGAGGAGGCCAGCGGGTCTTCGGTGAATTCCGGCTGCACTGAGGAGCTTGGAGGGTTTTGTGTAGGCGTAAATTTTAAAAGGTCGCCCTGAAAGCACAGAAAAACAGAAAAAGCCGTAGTTGCAACCAGAAAAACAGCTAAAATTATTAGTGAAACCTTGTTTATTTTGACAGGTGGTTTATCGTGCGAGCTCATAAAAAAACAACCTCCATATTCATGCAAATTAGACTATAATCTCACCCTCGATGCTGCCGTTTATGCCCGCTGCGTTAGATTCATCTGTATCTATATGCATTGCGGCGGCAAAGTTGGGATTAACACGGCAAACAACATCACCATAGGTGGTTGTGCGCTCTGGTGTGCTTATTTTAACCTCCACAATTTGCTTGTCCGCAAGGCCGAAATTTGCGGCATCTGCGGGGGTTAAGTGTATGTGTCTCTTTGCGGCGATAACTCCCTCTGAGATTTCAACCTCTCCTTTAGGGCCAACCAGCTTGCCGCCTGGGGTTCCGGCTATGTCGCCTGATTCACGTATAGGGGCGGAGATACCTATCTTGCGGGCATCTGTAAGGCTTAGCTCAACCTGAGAGGAGGGGCGCACAGGGCCGAGTATAGAAACTCCGGCAATAGTGCCCTTAGGACCTACAAGGTCAACACGCTCAAAGCAGGCAAACTGCCCGGGCTGAGATAAATCCTTCTTATTGGTAAGTGCATAGCCTGCACCGAAGAGCGTTTCTAAATCTGCCTGTGAAAGATGTGCGTGACGTGCGGAGGTTTCGACTAATATTTTCATTTTGACACCATGTGTTAGAGACAGCACCGCAAGAACCGCATACCAACAGTATGCTGTGCCTGCATCTCTACCTTTCTTAATCTTGATTTTTAAGCTAAAATAGCTCTATATTTATGTTAATCTAAAATATTATAGCACATTTTGTTGAGATTTTCAAGAGGATTGTGTGGCTATGTGGTAAAAAATTTATGACCTAAGATTTGGGCGGGTTTTTAATAAAAAACAGTTGACATAATTATAAAATCAGGGTATAATAATAGCACAAGGAAACCGAATGTTTATAAAGCGGTTGTCCGAATACGAGAAAGCACAAAATACGCCGTCTGTTCTAGATCAACAGGCGGCGTTAAACTTTAATTAATCGTCTAAAAACAAAATAACTAAAGATAACAGCAAAATAAGAAGTTTGATCTTCTTCATTTTACCACCCCCTTTTAAAGGAGTGACAACCGCCTTTGCTATAATCCGATTTCCTTGAGTCTACATTATAGCAAGCTTGTGGGAATATGTCAATATTTAGAATTAACTAATCAGATGCCGGAAGCTAAACGTCCCTTGAATTGCAGCTTTTCTGCTCAACCTGCGGGCGAATACAATTCGCCCCTACGAACCATTTAATTATACATTATACATTAGATACAGCTTCCTCTATCAACTCACGAATTACCTCAGCTCCCTCGCCTGTTACAGCAGAGAAGGGCACTATGCGCTCTGTATCGATTTCCCCCAGCTCATGAGGGAACAGGGCGAGCCGCTCTGCACGCTCACCCTTGTTAAGCTTATCTATTTTGGTTAGAGCTATTAGGTAGCTATGGCCTATTTGACGCAGGTAATCCAGCATGGTTAAATCATCTGCTGAGGGCGTATGCCTTGCGTCTATGAGCTGGATAACCAGCTTGATTGGCCGCTCCTGATTAAAATAGCCCTCTATCAGCTCACCCCAACGCTTCTTTTCGCTGTGTGAGACCCTTGCAAAGCCATAGCCTGGCAAATCCACCAAGCGCAGAGTTGAGAGCCTGTAGAAGTTGATTGTAGCTGTCTTTCCGGGCTGTGCGCTTGTTCTGGCAAGGGACTTGCGATTTAAAATCTTATTGATTAACGAGGATTTACCCACGTTTGAGCGTCCCGCAAAGACTATCTCGGGGAGCTCCGGCGGGAGAAGCTGCTTTGCTAAGCCTGCCGCAGCCTCAAACTGTGCTGTTTCCGTTTTCACTTAATTCACCTGCATCCTTTGGTATTATGTTGTCTGTGCACAGGGGGGCGGAGGCCGCTATTGCGGTATCGCTGCATTCAAGCTGTATTACCCTGCTGCGTACGGGAGCTGTTATTAGTGCCTTTTCTATTGCTGTATCGGCGTATTCCGCCGGGATGAACTCAAGGGATGAACGCACTGTCTGTGAGGCCTCCTCTAAATCGGGGAGGTTTTCTGATGGGATAATTACACGCTTTATGCCGTTCATATAAGCTGCCATGCTCTTTTCTCTAAGGCCGCCTATGGGCATAACTCTGCCTCTAAGCGAAATCTCACCTGTCATGGCCACGTCGTTGCGCACTGGAATGCCCGTTAAGGCAGAGACTATGGCTGTGGCCATTGTTATGCCGGCTGAGGGGCCGTCCTTGGGGATTGCGCCCTCGGGGGCGTGTATGTGTATATCTGTGTTCTCGTAAAAGCTTGGATCTATGCCGTATTCCTCAGCACGGCTGCGCACAAAGGTTATTGCTGCCATTGCGGATTCCCGCATTACGTCGCCCAGATTGCCTGTTAGCTGCAGCTTGCCGCTGCCCTTTATGGCAGAGGCCTCTATCTCCAGCAGAGTGCCCCCTGCGGAGGTCCATGCAAGACCGTTTACAACGCCAACTAAGGGCTTTTTAGCCTTGCTCTCCGGCTTAAATTTGCGTGCACCCAGCAGCTCCTTAACCGTGGCGGGAGTGAGCCTTATGCTCTCGGCCTCACCCTCCACTATGCTCTTTGCAGTTTTGCGGCACACAGAGGCCAGCTTGCGCTCCAGATTTCGCACTCCTGCCTCCAGAGTGTAGCCCTCGATTATCTCTTTTATGGCTTTATCGGTTATTTTAAGTTGCTCTGAGCTTAAGCCGTGGCGTTTTAGCTGTTTTTTTATAAGATGACGCTTGGCTATGCTCAGCTTTTCTTCTATAGTATAGCTTGGCAGGGTGATTATCTCCATTCTGTCCAGCAGAGGGGCGGGGATAGCGTAAGCGTCGTTGGCTGTTGTTATGAACAGAACCTTGCTTAAATCAAAGGGGATGTCCAGATAATGGTCGGTAAAGGTGCTGTTTTGCTCGCCGTCAAGCACCTCCAGCAGAGCAGAGGAGGGGTCTCCTTTATAATCGCTGCCCAATTTATCCACCTCATCCAGCAGGATAAGCGGATTGGTGCTGCCAGCCTGCTTGATTGCATCTATAATGCGCCCGGGCATAGAGCCTATATAGGTTTTGCGGTGGCCTCTAAGCTCCGCCTCGTCATGCACACCGCCCAGTGCAATGCGCACAAAGCTGCGGTTAAGTGCAGCCGCCACAGATTTTGCAATGGAGGTTTTGCCAACCCCAGGAGGCCCTGCAAGGCAGAGTATCTGCCCTGTTATGTCGGGGGCGAGCTTGCGCACGGCTATCATTTCAAGTATGCGCTCCTTGACCTTTTCCATGCCGTAGTGGTCTTTATCAAGCTGCTTGGCCGCACGCTTTACGTCCAGCCTCTCCTCTGTTTGCACACCCCAAGGAAGACCCAGGCAGGTATCCAGATAGGTGCGCAAAACTCCTGCCTCGGCAGAGGAAAATTGCAGTTTAGAGAGCCTATTGCACTCCCGCAGCAGCTTTTCTTCTATTTCAGGGGCAAAGGCAAGCTCGGCAATGCGCTCACGATAACGCTCCAGCTCCTGCCTTGCGCTCTCCTCCTCGCCCAGCTCCTTGGCTATGACATTCATTTTTTCACGCAATTGATAGTCACGCTGATTCTTATCCATGCGCAGCTTTAGCTTGCCCTCTATCTCCTGTTCAAGCTGTAAGCTGTTAAGCTCAGACTGCAAAAAGGCGATAAGCTCGCTTGCACGCCTGCGCACGTTAAAATTCCATAGAAAATCCTGTTTAAGGCCGGCATCACAGTATACATAGGATATGATGTAATCGGTAAGCTTGGCGACAGAGCGTATACGGCAGGCCTTTTCGAAGAAGTCACGGGGGAGACCCCGCACTGCGTTGGAGTACATTCCTGCCTTTTTGCGCAGAACTCGGGCAAAGGAGACCTCCTCCAGCGGGGTGAGGTCATTTTCCTCCTCACGGCGGAGTATCTTTGCATAGATATGGGGGCTTTCGCCTAAAATCTCGGTTAACTCCGCCCTGTAGAGTATCTCCACCTTGACGGCGCAAATATCAAAGCCCTCACGCTTGTGCAGCTCCAGCACCTTGGCAACTGTGCCTAAGGTGTAAAAGGATTGCGTATTGGGCTGCTCCTGCTGCCTTGCAAGGCTTAAAAAGATGAACTTACCGTTGGCCATGGCGTTTTGAAACGCTGATGCCGAGGCGTTAAGGGGAATGTCAAAGGCCGCCTGAGTGTGGGGAAAGAAGACCTTATCATTTATAACCGCCACAGGCAAAAGCAGGGCGGGGGTTGATACTGGGTTGGACATAGTTAAAACCTCCGGTTTTTGTAAGTTGAAAGTTGAGAATTGAAAGTTGAAAGTTAAGGTTACTTACATCTTGCTTCTTGTCTCTTACTTCTATTATATTGTAGCACAGATTTTTTGTGGTGTAAACAGGATTATTAAGGGAGAAGTTTTTTTAATTGCAAATTGTAAATGGCAAAGGAGGCAGGCCTCAAAATGACTAAAACGGCGGTGGTGTTTTTGGTTATTTTTACAAATTTTGATTGATTTAAAAAAAATATAGTATTTGGGGGATTTGTGTGATAAAATGTGAATGGTAAGGTTAGAAAGTGCAGGAGGTAAAAATTATGCGTGACCTTTTGAAAGAACCTATAATTGTTGCTGCGATAATATCAGGCATTGTTGCTATAATTGTGGCTATTATCTCCTTGATAACGGCTATAGTAAGCAGTAAAAAGGCAAAGCAAGCAACAGGAGACGTTGAAGGGCTTAAAAGAGATTACAACACCACGAACCAAGCAATATCCAAAATTAATATTTATAACGGTATTGCTGCTGAGAATGACAGCGAAGCAATGAGCACAGCAAGCTCTGTCAGTACAACTGCAACGTCTAAGGAGAATGTTGCACCACCTGCCATAGCTGAAATAAAAGCAGGCGAAAAGGAGGTTGAATTTGGCGGAAGAACATGGCTTGTATTAAAGACTGACGCTGAAAGAAGCCGTGCACTGCTCATATCAAAAGACATAGTGGAACTGAAGGCCTACCACAATATATTTGAGGCCATCACTTGGGAAAAGTGTTCATTAAGAGCTTATTTAAATGGTGTGTTTTTTTATAATAATTTCAACTACTATGAACAGCCCTATATTCTTGAAACTAAAAATGTAAACAGAAAGAACCAATGGTTTGGAACAAGTTGCGGTAATGATACAGATGATAGAGTGTTTTTGCTTAGCTTGGAAGAAGTAGTAAAGTATTTTGGGGATAGCGGTAAATTAAGCAATCACTCTAAAAAGGATGGATACTGGCTTGCAGATGAGTACAACGGCAGTAGAGTGGCAAAATTTGTGAACGAGACGTCTCCTTGGTGGCTTCGCTCCCCCGGTAACAATCCTAACAATGCTGCATATGTGAACAACGACGGCAATGTTAATGTTAACGGTAACAATGTCAACAATACTAGCCTTGGGGTTCGCCCTGCTTTATATTTGAGCCTTAAAGCTTAAATTTGCAAATAACTATATAAAAATGGTTGACATAACTTAGTATTAGACAACAATCGCCCTGCCGCAGAAAAGCGGCGGGGCTTGCATTTTGGGTAGGAGAGGTGTATAATATAAGGGTAAGGAGGGATTGTATGGGAAAGTTAAAAATTTATTTAGAAACAACTATCTTTAACAGGTATTTTGAACCCGAAAGAGATAACCATAATGACACCGTAAGATTGTTTGAAGAAATTTTGGAGGGCAACTTTGAAGCCTTTACTTCGGCATACGTAATAGATGAGCTATTGGCTGCGGCAGAGCCTAAGTCAGGAGATATGATTTCGTTAGTGAAAACATACAATATCAAAGTTCTTGGCAAGTCAGAAGAGGTGCAGAGGCTCGCCAAGGCATATGTTAAATTTGAAATGCTTTCAGAGACCCATTGGTATGATAGATTGCACATTGCCTGTGCTTCTGTTAATGGGATGGATGCAATTGTAAGCTTGAATTTTAAGCATATAAATAGATTTAAAACAAAAACAATGACAGAACCCATAAATATCTTAAATGGATACGGCGGGATTGTTATTTGCGGACCAATGGAGGTGATATAGTATGGCAAATCTAAACAGCTTAGATTATGAAAAGGAAATTGATGAAATACGTGAGAGGTTATATAATGAATCACTTGAGTTAGGCTTGGATGAATTTATGCGAAGGCAAAATGATAAGGTGGAAAAAGCAGCTCAGCAATACGGCTTTGAGATAATTCCTGCCAATGTGTATCGCTATGCATCCAATGCATAGGTTGAGTTAATCACCGCTTGTCTAAAATCTAAAACCTAACATCTAACATCTAAATTCCCGTACTGCGCCAGCGTGAATTTATACAGAGCCTCTGCCCGTTTGCGGTAAACGTGAGCTTGCTCGCAGCTTAGCTTTTCGCATAGCAGCTCGGCTGTGCGTGACTGCTTTTGCATAAAGAAGGCACGCAAGATATATTGCTCCTCCTTGCTTAGGCGGCTAAGGCTTTGCTCTATTGACTTTATCCTGCGCTTAGCCAGCTTTAAATTCTCTGATATTAACGAATACTCTACAATAGAATTTAAAAAGCTGTCTGTGCTCTCGGCTGCATTTACAGCTTGCAGCATTTTCTTTTTTTGTCTTGCGTTTTTTAGCTGTTCACGCATATTTTGGTAAGCCGTTTTAAGGCTTTCGTACTCCTTTAAATCCTCAATGGCACAGTTTTTCCAATTCATACAGGGCATTCCTCCATTCGTTCTGCAAAGCCTCATCTTCCGTTGCTGCGGGGGTGTTGCTGTAGCACTTCTGCCAGATTCTGCGCTCCTCCTCAGTTAAAACCCCGCTGCACGCAGCTAGGCGTGAAACCGCCATAAGGCAGTGCCTGAAATAGCGGTTAAGCTCCGGCATGGTTGTTGCCTTGCGGCATTCGTCCGTTCTGTGCAGATACTCAAGTATCTGCTGCTTGCTAAGTTGATTCTGCATGTATTCGTCCTCCGATTTACCGTAAACGGTTATTATAGATATATTATATACCCGTTTACGGTAAAAGTCAAGAGGAAAAGCAGACTTTTTTAAACTTGTACATCTCCACCAAAAATTGAGCCTAAGATATGGTTAAACTGCCATATTTAAATAAACGCCCGCATTACCGTTGAAAATGACAACATCTTCTGCTATACTTTAAGATGAATAATCAAAGTGAGAGGATGTTTATCTATGAAGAAAAGCAAAACGTTTAGCAAAATCATTGCAATTTTAACCATTTTGGCTCTGCTTTGCACAGGAGTTTTAGGCGCAGTGCCTGCCTCTGCAATGAGCAGCACCCCGCTCCCCGCCCATATTGTTATTGGATATTGGGAGAATTGGGTGAGCACGCCCCGCCTGCTTCTTCGTAATGTTCCCGCAGGGTGGGATGTTGTCAACGTTTCGTTTATGCTGGTGGATTCTGCCGGCTACACTGCCACCTTTACGCCAGACAGCTCGCTGTATCCGGGCGGTGCGGCGGCGTTTAAGTCTGACGTTGAGTTCTGTCAGGCCAGAGGCCAAAAGGTTGTAATATCCTTTGGCGGTGCGGATAACTTCCCCCTGAGCATGACAAGTGAGAGCCAGCGCAACACCTGCCTGAGCAGCATAAAAAGCATAGTTGATTACTATGGCTTTGATGGCTTTGACATAGACTTTGAGCGCACCCCGGGCGGTGCGGCTATAATGAACGTAAACAGCTCAGACAGCATGGCGAATCCCTCACAGAATATACACAAGTATATGATATATATCTGCCAGCAATTGGCGGCGAGCTATGGCTCTAATTTTATTATCTCCATGGCTCCTGAGCACCCATATGTACAGGGCGGCTCTACACGCTGGGGCGATTACAGCGGCGGGTATCTGCCCTTGCTCTATAACATCAGGGATATACTCACCTATATACACCCTCAGTATTACAATAACAGCATCAACTATTCATCTGTGGGAGCTTCCGGCTACAATGCAAACAGCTTGGTAAAGTGCTCGGAGATGCTGATAAACGGCTTTAGAACGGCCAATGGCGAGACCTTCCCGGGTTTGCGTCCGGATCAGGTTGCCTTTGGTGTGTTGCTTGGGGAATCTGCCAGCTCAGGCACAATGAGCAACGCTGTTGTGGCCTCTGCGCTGGATACTCTGCTTAGCAAATACCCCACCTTTAGGGGAGCTATGACCTGGAGTCTTAACGCTGATGTCCGTGCGGGCAACACCTTCCTTACCGCTATGGAGACTGTTTTGGATAATTACGACACCCCTGCGACTATCTCTGTTGCCTCCCTGACCTCCAACAAGAGCGGCACTGTCCCCTCAGGAACGGCGGTTACATTTAGCACAACAGTTGCCAATTCAAACGGCACTGTGCAGTATCAATATGAGCTGTATAAAAACGGAACTCTTTCTGCAACAAGGAGCTACAGCACTTCGGCGAGCTATGCTGTCACTCTGAATGACCCGGGCACCTACACGGTTAAGGTAACGGTTAAGGACAGCAGCAACGTGCCTGCCTCTGCTGAATGGACTACAGGCGTTACGGTTGTGAGTATCTCGGTTGCCTCCCTTACCTCCAACAAGAGCGGAACTGTACCCGCAGGAACGGCGGTTACATTTAGCACAACAGTTGCCAATTCAAACGGCACTGTGCAGTATCAATATGAGCTTTACAAGAACTCTGCGCTCTCTGCCACAAGGAGCTACAGTACTTCGGCGAGCTATGCTGTCACCCTGAATGACCCGGGCACTTACACGGTTAAGGTAACGGTTAAGGACAGCAGCAGCGTGACGGCCTCCTCCACATGGAACACGGGCGTTACGGTGCAAGCTCCCCTTGCAATACCAAGTGTAAGCGCAAGCAAGACAGGCACGGTAGCTCAGGGCACGGCGGTTAACTACACTATCAACGCAGCGGGCGGAACACCCAGCTACAGCTATAGCTATTATGTGCTAAAGGGCGGCAAGGTGTATAAGAGCGGCGCATATCAGGGCACAAGCGGCTTTACCTTTACCCCAACAGAGGCGGGAAGCTATCAGGTGCGCTCCTATGTAAAGGATTCAAACGGCAAGCTGGTTGAATTGACAAGCAGTCTTGTGGTTAGTTAGTGTATAATTCATATTGTATAATTGGCTTAGGCTTTTAATTTGCCATTTATCTTCCTCCGGTTGCTCCGGTTTCTCCCTTTTCTCCGGAATCTAGGAGGGGAGGCAGAAGGCAACCGTTAACCAAAGGGATGCTGCGCTTTGTGTGCGTAGACGATAACTCCGCAAAAATTTTTCTTGCGCAATTCCCAAAAACATGCTATAATATATAAATAACGAGTAGCGTTGAAGCGCATAAATCCAGTTTACTTCAATGGTACTCGTTGTTTTTTATATGAATTTTTAGGAGGCAAGTTATTCCATGAAACAAGCACAAAGCAAAACGTCGGCTGTGCAGCTTGAAAGAGCAGCAGAAAAGCCGCACATAATAAAAACCCTTGCTAAATCAATTAGGCAATACAAAAAGGAATCCATACTCTCGCCTGTGTTTATGGTGGGTGAGGTTGTTATGGAGGTGCTAATCCCCTTTCTTATGGCAGGATTAATAGATAAGGGCATTGAGGGCGGCAACATGGGCTATGTGGCAAAAATGAGCCTTGTGTTGGTTATTTTTGCAATGCTCTCGCTGTTCTTCGGTGCTATGAGCGGTTCCTATGCGGCCTCTGCCGCAACAGGCTTTGTGGCCAATTTGCGCAGGGATATATTTGCAAGGGTGCAAACCTTTTCCTTTTCAAATATTGATAAATTCTCCACAGCAAGCCTTGTAACACGCCTTACAACCGATGTAAACAATGTAATGATGGCCTATCAGGCCATCATACGGCAGGCTGTGCGAGGCATTTTGATGATTATATTTGCACTTATTATGGCCTTTAACACAAATGCGCAAATCTCTATTATCTTTGTGTGTGTTATTCCTGTTTTGGCCTTTGGCTTGGCTTTTATATCCCTTTATGCACATCCTATTTTTGTGCGTGCCTTTAAAATATACGATAAGCTAAACAGCGTGGTGCAAGAAAATCTGCGGGGTATACGTGTGGTTAAATCCTATGTCAGAGAAGAGACCGAAAAGGATAAATTTAACACTATCTCCGCCGAGCTTTACAGTGATTTTACCCAAGGACAAAAAAGAGTGGCCTTTAACATGCCCCTTATGCAGCTGTGCATTTACACCTGCCTTATTTTAATCTCCTGGGTGGGGGCTAAGCTGATTGTAGGGCATGAAATGACCACAGGCGAGCTTATGAGCATTATAGCCTATTCCATGAGCATTTTAATGAGCCTAATGCTTCTCTCTATGGTTTTTGTAATGCTTATTATTTCCAGAGCCTCCTCTGAGAGAATAGCAGAGGTGCTGCACGAGGAATCTGACCTGCAAAACCCCAAGAATCCCCTAACAGAGGTTAAGGACGGCTCAATTTCGTTTAAAGCTGTAAATTTTAGCTATGTAAACGACAAAAACAAGCTATGCTTAAGCAATGTGGATTTTGATATTAAATCAGGCGAAACCATAGGCATTATAGGCGGAACAGGAAGCTCCAAAACAACGCTGGTTCAGCTTATACCAAGGCTGTATGACGTAACCGAGGGAGTAGCTCTGGTTGGCGGCGCAGATGTGCGTGCTTATGACATAGAGGCTCTGCGCAATCAGGTTGCTGTTGTTCTGCAAAGCAATGTGTTATTTTCAGGCACAATAAAAGAGAATCTGCGTTGGGGCAACGAGAACGCAAGTGATGAGGAGATTAAGCACGCCTGCCGTTTGGCACAGGCGCACAGCTTTATTGAGACCTTCCCCAATGGCTACGATACCTATATAGAGCAGGGCGGCTCTAATGTCTCAGGGGGGCAAAAGCAGAGGCTCTGCATTGCCCGTGCACTGCTCAAAAAGCCCAAAATCCTAATTCTTGACGACTCCACAAGTGCGGTAGACACCAAGACAGACTCACAAATTCGCCGTGCCTTTAGGGAGGAAATACCCAACACAACCAAGCTTATTATAGCCCAGCGCATCTCCTCTGTAGAGGACGCCGACAGAATCATTGTTATGGAGGGCGGCAAGGTTGGCGCAATAGGCACTCATGAGGAGCTGCTTGCAAGCAACCGGATTTACCAAGAGGTTTATAACTCTCAGGCACAGGGAGGGGGCGATTTTGATGAAGAAAAATAGTACAGTAAAGCGTTTGATGAAGGAAATGACAGGCAAATACCGCACTCAATTAATTATAGTGCTGTTTCTTATCATTATAAGCTCTGTGGCCAATGTAGCGGGCTCCTTCTTTATTCAAAGGCTGGTGGATGATTATATTGCTCCCCTGCTTTTGGCAGAGCATCCGGTGTTTACCGCCCTGTTTACGGCTTTGCTTATTATGGGTCTGATTTATTTTGTAGGCGTTATAGCCACTCTTATTTATAACCGCATGATGGTTAATGTTGCACAGGGTGTGCTTAGAAAAATCCGAGACGAAATGTTTGCCCACATGCAGGCTCTTCCTATCAAGTATTACGATACTCACACCCACGGCGACCTAATGAGCCGCTACACCAACGATACTGACACCCTGCGGGAGATGCTCTCTATGAGCCTGCCTCAGGCATTTTCGTCAATTATCACCATTATAGCTGTTACGGTGGCTATGCTTATACTCAGCATTCCCCTCAGCCTTTTTGTGTTTGTCTGTGTTGCTGTTATGCTGTGGATAGTTAAAAAGGTAGGCAGCAAGGCGGCGGCGCACTTTAAGGAGCAGCAGAGGGCATTAGGCAGCATGAACGGCTATATTGAAGAGATGATAAACGGCCAAAGGGTGGTTAAGGTGTTTTGTCATGAGGAGGCCGCCAAGGCACAGTTTGACGTCAAAAATGAAGAGCTGCGCAAGCACGCCTCCACAGCCACAGGCCTGACTAATATCCTTATGCCTGTTATGATGAATATAGGTGCAGTGCAATATGTGCTTATAGCACTGCTGGGCGGTGCTCTGGCTATAAACGGAGTTGCAGGCATGACCCTTGGCACTATTGCGGCTTTTCTTACACTCTCAAAGGCCTTTAGTGCCCCAATAGGCCAAATGTCCACCCAAATAAATGCTATTACAATGGCTCTTGCGGGGGCAGAGCGCATTTTTAACCTTTTAGATGAGGAGTGCGAGGTAGACGACGGCTATGTTACTCTAGTCAACACCAAGAGCGATAACGAGTGCACGGAGTGCACAGAGCGCACAGGCACATGGGCGTGGAAGCACCCCCACGAGGACGGCAGCATTACCTACACCCCGCTGCAAGGGGACGTTAGATTTTTTGACGTGGATTTTGGCTATAATGAAGAAAAATTGGTGCTCCATGATGTCACTCTGTACGCAAAGCCAGGGCAAAAGCTGGCCTTTGTGGGTGCGACAGGCGCAGGCAAAACCACTATTACCAACCTAATAAACCGCTTTTATGACATTGCAGACGGCAAAATCCGCTTTGACGGCATAAATATCAACAAAATTAAAAAAGCCGACCTGCGCCGCTCCCTTGGAATTGTGCTGCAGGATACCCATCTGTTTACAGGCACAGTGGCGGAGAATATACGCTATGGCAAGCTAAGCGCAACAGAAGAGGAGATAATAAATGCGGCTAAAATTGCCAACGCTCACGATTTTATTATGCGCCTGCCGGAGGGCTACAGCACGGTAATTTCAGGAGACGGAGGCAATCTCTCAGGTGGGCAGAGGCAGCTCCTTGCCATTGCCAGAGCCGCCGTTGCAGACCCTCCCGTTATGATTTTGGACGAGGCCACCTCCAGCATAGACACCCGAACAGAGGCCATAGTGCAAAAGGGCATGGACGGCCTAATGGAGGGGCGCACAGTGTTTGTAATTGCCCACAGGCTATCTACTGTAAAAAACGCCGACGCTATCATGGTGCTTGAACAGGGCAGGGTAATAGAGCGTGGCAGCCACGAAACCTTGATTGAGGCAAAGGGCAAGTATTATCAGCTGTATACAGGCGCATTTGCAGATAATGCATAAAATAAATCGGCTCTTGATGAAGTTCATCAAGAGCCGATTTATTTATGTTCCTATAGCTTTAGTGTAAGACGGGCGCAGCTTGCAGAGCTTCCGGCTTAGACAGTTCCTTTTACTATGAAATTTCGGGCATAAGCTCTGTTGACATAACACGCAGAATGCGCTCAAACACCTCGGTTTCAGCCTCCGAAAAACGCCCCTGCATACGTGAGAGCACTATGCCTATATAGTCTGTGCTCATGCTTAGATATTCATAAAAGCGGGCGGTAAGACACAAATGGTACTCCCGCCTGTCTGTCTCAGAGCGCACCTTAGTAACATAGCCCTTTTTAATAAGATTTTGCACCTTGTACGCAGCGTTTTCAGGGGAGATGTTGACAAAGTCTGCAAACTCCTTGATAGTGGGCTCGTGCAGCGCATTTATTGCCTCGGCGCAAAAGGTCTCAACAGCGGTTAGACTGGCCTCCCGCTCCTCGAATCTGCTAAATATCTTTTTATAAAATTGAAGCTTAAATTTTAAATAGACCTCGTTAAAGGCTTCTTCTAAGGTGTCTTTCATAGTAAGCACTCCTGATTTTTTAATAGGATAAAGCAACAAAATACTTAAAATAATTTAGTTAAATTATTTTAAGTATTTTACCATGAAACAGCGTGTTTGTCAAGATTAATTTTTTGTTTAGCGGGCTTGCAAATATTACTATGTGGGTATATAATTTAATAAAAGTAGGGGCAGACCTATGTGTCTGCCCAAAGACGGAAAATTTTACGGCACTCCGGGCAGACACATAGGTCTGCTCCTACCCAATTATCAGAAACGGGGGCTGGATATGTGGATTTTATATGCGCTGCTCTCGGCCGTCTTTGCGGCTCTCACCTCTATTCTTGCCAAAATTGGCATTAAAGAGGTTAACTCCAATTTGGCCACTGCAATAAGAACAGTGGTTGTATTGCTTATGGCTTGGGGCATTGTGTTTATTACAGGCAAGCAGAATGACGTAATGAAAATAGGTCAAAAAAGCTGGCTATTTTTGATTCTATCCGGCTGTGCCACAGGACTTTCGTGGCTTTTTTACTACAAGGCCTTGCAGCTGGGGGAGGCCTCCAAGGTTGTTCCCATTGACAAATTAAGCGTTGTTATAAGCATGGTGCTTGCCTTTTGTATTTTAGGCGAGGCGGTTAACGTCAAGTCTATCATAGGCGGTTTGCTGATAACAGCGGGGACTTTTGTGCTTATATTGTGAGTGCCCAAGAAACAGATTAGGAGGCCTTTATGTATTGCATTAAAATAACATTTACTCCAAGAACTATCGTTGATGATAAAGAAACAACCGCCGAATTGTTGTGGGACTATCTCTGCGGCCTTTACAGGAGCGGCCAGATTTTAAAGGACTATTTGCTTGTTAAAAACGGTGAGAGCTATGCTGCTTTTGTCACTATGCCCGAAAGTAATTCCCTTGATGCAAGGTATAGCAATGTCTATGCGGCAAAAGCCCTTGAAGCTTTAAAGAAGCTCTTTGAACTCAGCACAGAGGTGTTGGGCGAAAATCTTAACACCGAGGATTCCTGCACCTGTGCCGAAAAGCCTGATTGGTACATGCTTTATACAAGCTTGTATAACGAGGAAAGCCCCGTGGCTTGCGGCCGCTGCGGAAAGAGTGTGCCTCTGTATAAAATGCCTTTTATTCACGTTAAGGGCACAGACGGACATTTTGAAGATGAGCATTACAGCACATTGAGCTGGCAGGAGGACTACAGAGCTATTGATAAGCTGTGGATGGCCTGCCTTGCAGATCGCTTTACCTTTAGGCAAATGCACAATTTGGACTCTATCCTTTCAAAAACCGGCAGATATATTTGTAAAGAATATGAAGAGCTCACGGACATACCGTGCTATTACTATTTATACAACCATATAAAAGCCCCTAAAGCCTGCCCCTCTTGCGGAGGAGCTTGGAAGCTTAGGGGAGAAGAAACATTTATAGATTACAAGTGCGAAAAGTGCAGACTTGTCGCAGATGGGGCATGAAATTGTAGACTGAGCTCTATTAACCTCGTTAGCTTTGTAGGGGCAGACCTATGTGTCTGCCCAAAGACGGGGGATTTTACGATAATCCGGGCAGACACATAGGTCTGCCCCTACTGTTTTTTGGAGATACTATACTGATAATCAAATTGCTCACTACGGCCTCATAAGCCTCTCTAATATGCTTGCATAATTCTCTCTTTTGTGTGGATAAATGCACTCGGTGCAATTTTTGATTCCCTCCGGAGTGTAGGAATAATTGCCGCCGCAGCCCTCTCCCAAGCCATAAAGGGGACAAAAACAAAACATACAGTTAAAGTCCTCGGGCTTATCGGTGGCGTGACAGGGGAAGTATTCGCACTGTTTGTGGCAGAAGAATCGGCATTGAGTTACTGCGTTATCCATCTTACTCTTACCTCGAATAAATAAGGGCGGCACTCCCCTTGCAGAGGAGCAGGCCGCCCTGCATTTTTATTGTAATTTACAGCACTCTAATGAGCACAAAGGTGTACTTGCCGTCACGGGAATCTAAGGTTACAGTCTGCTTTGCAGGGTCAAATACTGCGCTGGATGCTGTTCCGTCGGCATAGTAGAGTGAGAGCTTGCTTGTGTCTGTAATTGTAACGCTGCCCGTAACCTGATTTAAAGTCTCGGTTGTGCGTCCAATCAGGTTGCTAAAGCTCAGGTCATTCATAACGATTAGGGTGTCTGTCGGGACGGCGTCACGCCCCAGAGCCTCTTTAATGCTCACCTTTTTGCCTGCCTTGGTCTTAACTGTATCCAGCTGCCAAGAGCCTATTACAGTTGCAGCGTCGGTTGGAGTCATTGCACTAATTGCGCTGTAGTAGTTGTTATCTGCCTTGGATTTAATTCCAGGGGCATTATTGTTGCTTGCATTAACTGCAATTAATACTATTATAAGAACAATAATGACTGCAACAATTCCTCCTAAAATAGTTAGCTTGAGTTCCTTTGATAGGTTTAAAAGCTTTTCTTTCATATCAAACACCAATGTAAGAGCACCTGCACAACAAAAGCCTGCACTCCGCCTTTCATATTTATTTTATCTTTAAGAATTATACAACAAAATGGGGCAAAAGGTCAAGAGCAATATCGTTAACAAATCGGAAAGCTGCAAAGAAAAATTACAGCGGTGCACCCAAAAACCATAAAACATTCAAGCTGCGTCATTGCGAGCACGCAACCAAACTATTAATAACAGTAAAGTGTGGTGTGCGAAGCAATCCAGTGGAACAAGGCCAGACGTTCAAAGTCAGCACAAAGGCTTAGCACAACTGGATTGCTTCGCACTCGTAACCACAGTGTAAATTCAAGCGTAGCGGTGCTCGCAATGACGCACGTCAGAGAAGCGATAAAAAGTAACATTCCTCCCGCTCTTACACATCCTGCCCAGCCTTTGGGTGAATTTAATTCGCCATTAATCATGCGTTGAAAAATACATATATAAACTTTTTGTTAACATATCAGCACAGCCGCAAAGCCCATGCCTTAGCCATTTTTAGCCTGAAAAAGCCCGCCTGAAATCACGCAAAAATTGACTTTTATCTGGAAATATGCTATAATAACCTCACGGCATTAACGGCAATGAATTGCCGATGCCTGAGAGAACATTGTTACGATTAGAGGTTAGCACTGCGTGCTTTTGTGTAATAATATAGACGCAAATCGGGTATCGCAAAAAAACCGTAGGGGCAGACCTATGTGTCTGCCCAGATTACCGCAAAATTCCCGTCTTTGGGCAGACACATAGGTCTGCCCCTACGAAACGCAAATATTTAGAACTTACAAGGCCAATACGCAGCCATAATCCTAAAAATAATCATTAATCCAAAGCTTCTTGCGGTAAAATATCTTTTCAAGATTTTCAATGTTACCGTTTATCTTAATTTTAGGTATAAGCTCTGTAGCGGCTAAATCCAGCCCGCCTATTAACAGCCTGCTAAAATTTTGAATATCCGTCTCTAAATCGGGAGCTTCCTCTGTTAACTCAACCTCTGTTTCGCCGCCGCCAAAGCTAATTGCGTACACACCCGTGTTTTGCGGCAGACTTGCATCCTCCACTGCGATAACCGCCCTTCCGCTGCCCTTGAACTTGGCCAGACGCAAGGCTTTTTCTATGTTAACCACACGCAGCATACCAATAAAGCTGAGCTTGCGTGCAAGGTGCTCATAGTGCAGCTCAGGTGAGAGGCAGGTTAGCGAGATATGGGGCGGCAGCGGAATATCCGCAAATTCATACTGAGAGGCAAAGCTTGCCAGCAGCTCCAGCATTGCACACAGAGCGTTATAGTCGGCAAATGCAAAATCCCTGAGCACCATGTGCTTTTTAGAGTGAAGCGTTTCGGCCTGATATATAAAATAGCCCTTGGGTGCGCCTGTAGCATCCCTACAGACAAACGACCACTGGTTGGAGTTGTAGGGCGAAAAGCCCGTAACACGCCGCTTCCACAGCACCTCATCCCGCTTTAGCATAAGGTTGATAGGCTCTGCAAAGAGCTTGTAGGCCTCCTCAAAGGCCGAAATATCGCTGTTGGGCTCATACATTTCAAAGGTGTGGCTTGTGCCGTATTTGGGTATACCTGCCAGCGGAATGCGCCACCAAACTGTCTCACAGGCTGTTTCATAGCCAAACTTACGATAAAAATAGTAGCTAAAGGGATATAGATAAGAGAATACATCGCCTCTCTCATACATATCAGCCAGAGCCAGCACAAAGGACTGCCGAATGGCTCCGCCCCTGCGATAATTGGGCAGAGTGGCCACATCTCCTATGCCGTTAATGGGCACCTCATGGCCGTCAAAATAGGCGGTTAGAGGGATTACGGCCATGGTTGAAATCATTTTGCCGGCATCGTCAAAGGCCACATAACGCTCCTGCCAATGCTCATCTGCAGAGCTGGGAGGGTTAGATTCTATAGACTGCACCAACGTCTCGTTATTCTGAGGCAAATCGGGGCAGGCGAACTCAAAGGCCACAGTAGAAATCTTCTTGGATTCCAGTATTTCGTCTCTTTTTATTTTTCTAATTAGCATGTTTAGTCCAATCCATTCTGAATTTTAGCTGCCATTAAGGTGTTTTGCATAAGCATTGCTATTGTCATAGGGCCGACGCCCCCGGGCACAGGCGTGATTGCGGAGGCCTTGGGCTCAACCTGAGCAAAGTCTACATCTCCGCAGAGCTTGCCGTTTTCGTCCCTGTTCATGCCAACATCAATAACCACTGCACCCTCCTTGATCATATCACCCTTGACAAATTTTGGTATGCCCACAGCCGCCACAAGAATATCAGCACGGCGTGTGACCTCGCCTAAATCCTTGGTGCGTGAGTGGCATACAGTAACCGTGCCGTGTTTATGTAATAATAGCATAGACATAGGCTTGCCGACTATATTAGAACGGCCTATAACCACACATTCCTTGCCCGAAATATCCGCATTAGCCCAAGCCAGAAGCTCCATAACTCCGGCTGGAGTGCAGGGCAAAAAGTGATAATCCCCTATCATAATGCGGCCAACGTTAGATGGGTGAAAGGCATCTACATCCTTTAAGGGGGAGATAGCCTCTATAACAGCCTTTTCATCCAGATGCTTAGGCAGCGGTAGCTGACACAGAATGCCGCTTATATCCTTGCGGTGGTTCAGCTCCTCAACCAGAGCCAAAAGCTCCTCTTGAGTTACCTCTGCGGGCAGCGCATACTCCTCTGAGAGGAAGCCCACCTCGGCACAGGCCTTCTTTTTATTGTTAACATATACACGTGAGGCTGGGTCGTCTCCTGCAATTATAACCGCCAAGCCAGGAGTTACGCCCTTTTCTTTAATTAAAGCCGTCTCCTTGGCCACACGGGCACGCACAGAGGCCGAAACCGCCTTGCCGTCAATGATTAATGCCATAAGCTTACCTTCCTTTTTTAAAATCAACACTCTATATTTTAACATTGATTTAAGCAAATTTCAAGTATTTTCATCAAAACGATTAAGTATAGCAATAAATGAGTGCTTGTATTTGATCGCTCATATGTAGGGGCAGACCTATGTGTCTGCCCTTGAATCCAGTAAAATTCCCGCTTTTGGGCAGACACACAGGTATGCCCCTACGACAGTATAGCCTATTCATATAAAAATACGTGCGATATATTTATGCATCATCAGGGCCGCCCTTGTTAAGCCTAATCCCCTTCTCCTCCTTGATTATAGGCAGCAGCTGTTTAACAAGAATTACAGCTGCTGCTATTACACACACGGCCGCAATAAGCTGAGATATTTTAATAACATTGGGTATGAGCCACAGGCTATCGGAGCGCAGAGCTTCAATCCAGAAGCGGCCTAGGCCGTACCAGAACAGGTACAAAAGGAATATCTGCCCCTTAAAGCGGTAGTAGTAGTGGCTGATAAGGTGCAGCATTAAAAGCCCCGCCAAGCACCACAGGGATTCATACAAAAAGCAGGGGTGCACAGCAACTCCATCTGTGTTGGCACTAACCATGCCGAATACAGAATTGGTAGCTGAGCCAAAGGCCTCTTGATTGGTAAAATTGCCCCAACGTCCTATACCCTGACCGATTAAAAAGCCTATTGCGGCTAAATCGAACACAGCAAATGCGTTAAGCTTGCGCTTTTTGCACATAAACCAAGCAGAGCCAAAGGCTGCAATAACACCGCCGTAAATGGCAAGTCCGCCCTCCCAAATAGCAAAGAACTTAACTATAGCACCAAGGAAAGTGAAGTTCTCCCCCGGGGGGAATACCCCATTAAAGTAAAATATAACATAGTAAATACGTGCACCAAGCACGGCGCAAATCAGGCCGACTATAACAACATCAATAAGCGGGTCAAGCTCTACCTTAAAACGCTTGTGGTTAAAAAAGGCATACACCAAGGCAAGAAGAAAGCCCATGGCTATAAGCACTCCATACCAGTATATTTCCTTGCCAAAAATGGTAAACGCCACGTTGTTAATATCTAAATCAAAGCCCAGCTTGGGGAAGCTCACCTGCATAAATACACATCCCTTATTTCATTTGGATTTATTATACTATGATTTTAAGTTAATTTCAAGCAATGTGCAATAAGTTTAAAATTTTTTATTACCTTGTGATTAAATTTTAAATTACACATTGTAAGTTGGAATAAAATCTGCTATAATTAGCCATGATTTTAATATAGTTCTATAGCTGAATAAGCCGATTGAACAAATATGCTTACAGCTAATTGCACAAACACCATGTGTTAGAGGCAGTGGTTGCCGACCAAATTAAAATTTGGACAGCACCGCAAGACTCCGCACACCAAGCAGTATATAAAAAGCTTGTATGCTGCGCCTGCGTCTCTGCCTTGTGTGTTTTGTCAAACCGCAAGCCTAAATTTTGTGCAAAATGTCAATAACGGTTGCTGCGGTGCAAGCTAAGCTCATACACTATTACGTCTTGTAATAGGTGCGGGAATATGTTAAAATTTTAACAAAGTCAAATACTCAAATAAACTAAAAAAAGGAGAATCATTATGGAGCACAAGGATTATCCTGTAATTGACAGCGTGGCCGCCCTTGAAGAGGCTTTTAGCCGTGTTCGAAAGGCTCAGCGCAAATTTGCCGGTTACACTCAGGAGCAGGTGGACAAAATTTTTGCCGCCGCCGCCTCTGCCGCCGCCCGTGCACGCATTCCGCTTGCCAAGCTGGCTGTGACCGAGACAGGCATGGGCGTGGTTGAGGACAAGGTTATTAAAAACCTCTATGCAGCCGAGAACATCTATAATGTCTATAAGGATGTTAAAACCTGTGGTGTAATTGAGCGTGACGCCTCTGCCGGCCTTACCAAAATTGCCGAGCCTGTGGGCGTTATAGCGGCGGTTATACCCACAACAAACCCAACCTCTACAGCTATTTTTAAAACACTTATCGCACTTAAAACAAGAAACGGCATTATAATCAGCCCCCACCCAAGAGCCAAGAACTGCACAGCGGAGGCAGCAAGAATTGTGCTTGAGGCCGCTGTGGCCGCAGGTGCACCTGCGGGCATTATAGCTTGGATAGGCCAGCCCAGCCTTGATATGACAAACACAGTTATGCGTGAGGCGGATATTATACTCGCAACAGGCGGCCCGGGCATGGTTCGTGCCGCATATGCAAGCGGCAAGCCTGCATTGGGTGTTGGCCCGGGCAATGTGCCAGCAGTTATTGACGATTCTGCCGATATACTATTGGCGGTTAACTCTATTATACACTCAAAAACCTTTGATAACGGCATGATTTGCGCCTCTGAGCAGGCTGTAATAGTGCTGGATAAAATTTACGACAGAGTCCGCATGGAATTTGCGGAGCGTGGCTGCTACTTCCTTAATCCTGAGGAGCTTGAAAAGGTGCGCAAGACTATTATTATCAACGGTGCGCTTAACGCAAAGATAGTAGGCCAAAGGGCACACACAATAGCTGCACTTGCAGGAGTTGAAGTGCCTGAGGATGCCAAAATTCTTATAGGCGAGGTCAGCTCCACAGAGCTATCAGAGGAGTTTGCCCACGAGAAGCTCTCTCCTGTGCTTGCAATGTACCGTGCAGAGGACATTGAGGATGCCTTTAACAAGGCTGAAAGCCTTATAGAGGGCGGCGGCTTAGGCCACACTGCTTCTATCTACCTTAACGAGGTAACAGAGAGGGAGAAGCTAAACGAGTTTGCACGCCGCATGAAGACCAGCCGCATTATACTCAACACACCCTCCTCACACGGCGGAATAGGCGACCTTTACAACTTTAAGCTTGCACCCTCATTAACCTTGGGCTGCGGCACCTGGGGCGGCAACTCCGTTTCAGAAAACGTTGGCGTAAAGCACCTTATTAACACCAAATTAGTTGCCGAAAGAAGGGAAAATATGCTGTGGTTCCGTGCACCTGAAAAAATCTATATCAAGAGGGGCTGCCTCTCGCTTGCCCTTGACGAGTTAGGCTCTGTGCTGGGCAAGAAGAAGGCCTTTATAGTTACCGACAGCTTCCTTTACAATAACGGCTACACCAAGCCTATTACAGATAAGCTCAACGAGCTGGGCATACAATACGCCAGCTTTTACAATGTAGAGCCCGACCCAACTCTGGCCTGCGCCAGAGAGGGCGCAGCACAGATGGCTCTGTTTAACCCCGATGTCATCATCGCATTGGGCGGCGGTTCGGCAATGGATGCCGCCAAAATCATGTGGGTGCTGTATGAGCATCCAGAGGCAGACTTTACAGACATGGCCATGCGCTTTTCTGATATTCGCAAGCGTGTTTACGCCTTCCCCAAAATGGGAGAAAAGGCCTATTTTATCGCTGTTCCCACCTCTGCGGGCACAGGCTCAGAGGTCACGCCCTTCGCCGTTATAACAGACGAGAAGACAGGGGTTAAGTATCCCCTTGCAGACTATGAGCTGCTGCCAAATATGGCCATAGTCGATGCAGATTTGCACATGAACGCACCCAAGGGCTTAACAGCCGCCTCGGGCATAGATGCCGTAACTCACGCTCTGGAGGCCTATGCCTCTATGCTGGCAACAGATTATACAGATGCGCTTGCCCTCAAGGCACTTAAAATCATATTCGAATACCTGCCCAGAGCCTATGACAACGGCGCACAGGACGCCAAGGCAAGAGAGAAGATGGCCAACGCAGCTACAATTGCAGGCATGTCCTTTGCCAATGCATTTTTGGGCGTGTGCCACTCTATGGCGCACAAGCTGGGTGCATTCCACCACCTGCCACACGGCGTGGCCAATGCGCTTATGATAGAGCAGGTGCTCAGGTTTAACGCTGTTTCTGCCCCCCGCAAGATGGGCACCTTCCCGCAGTATGACCACCCCCACACCCTTGCCAGATATGCCGAAATAGCCGATTATCTTGGCCTTGGGGGCACAACAGACAATGAGAAGCTGGAAAATCTCATCTTTGCTATCAATCAGCTTAAGACAAAGATTGGCATTAAAAAGACCATTAAGGAATACGGCGTAGACGAAGGCGACTTCTTTGCAAGGCTGGAGGATATGACAGAGCAGGCCTTTGACGACCAGTGCACAGGCGCAAATCCGAGATACCCGCTGCTTTCAGAGATTAAGCAAATGTATATTAATGCATACTATGGAATGGAGGAGAGAGTATGAGCCTAGATAAAATAATAGCCGTAAGAGCGGCAAAAACCATATACCGTGAAGGCCAGCGAGCTATCAAGGTATTTAACGAGGATTTTTCAAAGGCAGATATTCTTAACGAGGCGTTAAATCAGGCAAGAGTTGAGGATTCCGGCCTAAATGTTCCCAAGGTGCTTGCAGTTACAAAGCTAGAGGGCAAATGGGCTATAGTTTCGGAGTTTATCGAGGGCAAAACCCTTGCCCAGCTTATGGTGGAGCACCCCTCCCGCAAGGCTGAATATATCGAAACACTGGTTGATTTACAGGTTAAAATGCACTCCTGCAAGGTGCCGGGCTTAAACAAGCTAAAGGATAAGATGAACCGCAAGATAAGCGAGACAAAGCTGGATGCAACCATACGCTATGAGCTGCACACACGCCTTGAATCCATGCCCAAGCACAACAAGCTTTGTCACGGCGATTTTAACCCCTCCAACATCATTATAACCGATGATGGAGAGGCGTATATTCTGGATTGGTCACACGCAACACAGGGCAACGCCTCTGCAGATGCAGCAAGAACCTATCTGCTGTTCAGCATTGCAGGGGACAGCGAAGCCGCCGAGCTGTATTTGAATCTGTTTAGCAAGAAGAGTGACACTGCAAAGCAGTATATTCAAAAGTGGCTGCCTATAGTGGCCGCCTCCCAGCTGGTAAAGGGCAACGCCTCTGAGCGTGAGCTGCTTACTAAGTGGGTGGATGTTGTGGAGTATGAATAGTTTTTAGACTTTAGATTATTAAAAATAATAATGAAAAGTAGGTGCACATGATGAAAAAGGTGATTTTGGTTGGAGTCCTGTTAAGCTTATCTATTTTTTTATACTCGTGTAATGTGGACTTTAATCCGAAGCAAAGTAGCGTTGATACAGTGAGTGCAACGTCTGCTCTGAATGGGTTTATACCGCTTGATCAAAGTTACATTGGTGTATGGCGTACAACTAGTGGCGCAGAGAGAATGCTTAAAATTAGAGAAATTAGCGGTGATTGGATAACTTTTGATTATGCTTTCAACGATGTGATAAGTAGTGGGACAACGATGACAAATAGTGGGACAATAATGATGGCAAAATACGAATTAACAAGTGATAATAAATATATGTATATTAACAGGGATTTTCATGACAATTTTGGTTATACACTTGAGTTTAATGGAAATAGCATTACATTAATTTTGTATAAAGATAGTAGTCTGCAGGAGGCAAGGGGAACTTATTACCTTGCCAAATCGGAGTTTTAATAGCACTTGCCGGATTAACCACTCTAATGCCTCTGCAGATGCAGCAAGAACCTATCTGCTGCTCAGCATTGCGGGGGACAGCGAAGCGGCAGAGCTGTATTTGAATCTGTTTAGCAAAAAGAGTGACACTGCAAAGCAGCATATTCAAAAGTGGCTGCCTATAGTGGCCGCCTCCCAGCTGGTAAAGGGCAACGCCTCTGAGCGTGAGCTGCTTACTAAGTGGGTGGATGTTGTTGAGTATGAGTAAGCTTTAAAATTGAAGAAGTAGATTAATGGGCTTGCTCTGGTTTTCAGAGCGAGCCCACTTTACACACCATCAATTTAACACACCATCATTTATAGCTTGATTTTGCTGTGACTTTATGTTACAATTATTACAAATCAAGGCGTTAATGCCTTTAAAATGAGGAGTGGCAAAGTATGTTTTGTAATAAGTGTGGTAATCAAATTCCGGATTTATCGGTAAGCTGCCCGCATTGCGGCACGGTGCAGCAGCTTAATCCCGCAGGGGGAGCTCCTGCAACAGCTGCGCAATCGGCAAATCAATACATAGCATTAGCGGATATTCCCTTTAAAACCAGCGGCAAAAGCGCACGATTTTTTAGTGACCACATAGAGTTTAAAGGGCAAAGCCTGCGCTATGACCAAATTGCGCAAATCACAGCGAGGGCGGCGGTTACTGTTCATACCTATGTGGGTATCCCCGTTGGGCGCAGCTTTGACGGCGTGGTTTTGTTTAAAATGGACAGCGGCAAAACCCACAAAATAATCATGAGTGCTATGAATGTGTTCGGCATAGGCAAAGCCCGTAAAAACGAAAAGCTCTATCCTCCGCTGTTTGAGGCTGTTAACGCCATTGTGGCTAAAAATGTGGCTCAAAGGTACATTAACCAGATAAGAGCGGGAGCTACAGTTGAGGTTGCGGGGCTCACAATTAACAGCCTTCAAGCCACGGCACAGGCAAAGATTTCTAAAAAAATCACCGTGATAAATAAAGAGAACTACCGTGAAAGTCAGATTACAAACGGCTATGGCGGCGTAGCTGTATATGATAAGCCCGGCGAGCTGCTGTGGAGCTCTTCTGTGTTTAGCAACAAGAACATTCTGCTTGTCCCCTATATTCTGGACGCAATATTTGCTTAAAGCATTGAAAGGAGCAAGCTTATGGAGAAAGTGAAATGTCATATTTGCAAGGCAAGCAACAAAGGAGAGACCTGCACACGGTGCGGGGCAGACCTTAGCAGAGCCTCAAGTGAAAAACTGGTGCTCTCCTCTGGCGGCTACACCTTTTTGGAGATAAACGGCGAGCACTTCAGCAAAATGGCAAGCTGCAAGGCGGCGTTGACAAACCAACGCTTTGTTATTTACAAAATTAAACCCGAAGCAGAGAATCCGGCCTTTGGGCTTTTTAAAGACTTGCTTAACGCAATTAAAAAGAACCCATATATATCAATTAATCTAGCTGATATTGAGTTGATAAGAAGATATAGCCAGCAGCATTTGATATTCACAAGGGAAGAATCATATTGCGTGTGGTTAAGCAAGTTTAAGGAATTAGACGAGCTGTTTAAACCCTACAAATCACCAGAAGAACAATAAATCAAGGGGCTGCATCAACGCAGCCCCCTTTTTTACGCTATAGTGTTGCTTAGCCCTTACTAGGCAAATACTTAATAAGCGAAGCAGCAAACTGGCTCTCCGGCATGGTTTGCAGCCATACTCTGCCCGGGCCTGTTACCACTGTGTTAAAAAAGCCCTCGCCGCCAAACAGCACGTTCATTCCGCCCTTGACAGACTGAATATCCATTGTAACCGTATCCGTCATGGCGGCAAGATAGCCTGTGTCAACTATCATTTGTTGCCCGGGAGCTAAGTCATAGGTTATAACATGGCCGTCAATTTCAAGAAAGGCCATGCCGTTGCCGCTAAGCTTTTGCATTATAAAGCCCTCGCCGCCAAAAAGGCCGGCACCCAGCCTCTTTTTAAAGTGAACGCTAAGCTGCACCCCTGCCTCAGAGGCCAAGAATGCGGATTTTTGTGCAATGATTCCCTGCTGAGGGGTAACGGGAAAGGCTATGATAGAGCCAGGGAAGCTGGATGCAAAGGCAATAAGCCCTTGCCCTCCTCTTGCTGTGTATAGGTTTTGGAACATGGCCTCGCCTGCAAAGGCTCTGCCTATCATTTTGCCTAAACCGCCGTTGGAATTGGTCTTCATTTCCATGTTAGGGGTCATCCAAGCCATGCTGCCCTTTTCGGTTATCATGGTCTCCTCTGCCTCAAGGGTGCAAAGCACCACGGGTAACGGGGTTCCCTCAATTTTGTATTGCAAAGTAATATCCTCCTTTATATTATCCTATCAAGGCCTTGTGGAAAATCTTCTTGCCTTTCTTAATTGTAATACCCTCTGTGCCAAATTGCGCCTTGCTAAGCTCCAGCTTAAAGTCTGTAACCTTTTCATCATTCAAGCTTACGCCGCCCTGTTCTATTAGCCTGCGAGCCTCACCACGTGATGCGGCAAGCTTGCAGCTGACAAGCAGCTGAGTTATAACTATGCTTCCGCTCTCAAAATCTGAGTCTGTAAGGGTTGTAGCGGGCATATCGGCAGAATCTGCACCTGCACCGAATATAGCCTTGGCCGCCGCACGCACCTTGTCGGCCTCCTCTTGGCCGTGGACTAGCTTGGTTACCTCATAGGCAAGCAGCTCCTTGGCCTCGTTTAACTGAGCGTCCTTCCACTCTGCCATTTTCTCTATCTCCTCAAGCGGGAGGAAGGTGAGGAATTTTAGGCAGCGTATGGTGTTTGCGTCCTCAACATTGCGCCAATACTGATAAAAATCGTAGGGGCTGGTCTTCTCAGGGTCAAGCCACACTGCGCCCTTTTGGGTTTTGCCCATTTTTTTACCGTCGCTTGTTGTAAGCAGGGCGAAGGTCATGCCGTAGGCCTCCTTGCCCTCAACACGGCGTATTAAGTCTATGCCGCCTAAGATGTTAGACCACTGGTCGTCGCCGCCCAGCTGCATAATGCAGTCATGATTTTGATTAAGATATAGGAAGTCATAGCTCTGCATGAGCATATAGTTAAACTCTATAAAGGAGAGCCCCTTCTCCATGCGGCTTTTAAAGCATTCGGCGGTGAGCATACGGTTAACCGAGAAATGCACGCCTACTCTGCGCAGAAAATCTACATAGTTTAAGCCCAGCAGCCAATCGCCGTTGTTAATCATGCTTGCCTTGCCCTCGGAGAAATCAACTATGTTGGACATCTGAGATTTAAAGCAGTTGCCATTGTGCTCTATTATCTCAGGAGTCATCATTTGGCGCATGTCTGTTCTGCCGCTGGGGTCGCCTACCATGGCCGTGCCTCCGCCAATAATAGCAATGGGCCTGTTGCCTGCACGCTGCATGTGCGCCATAATAATAAGCTGTAAAAGGTGGCCTACATGCAGGCTGTCGGCGGTTGGGTCAAAGCCTATATAAAATGTGGTTTTGCCGCCGTTTAGCAGCTCTCGGGCTTTTTCTTCATTTGTGGTTTGTGCTATAAGGCCTCTGGCCTGTAGTTCTTCAAATACTCCCATACTAGATTACCTCATTATATTTAATATTACCTATATTTTAACATTTTTGCTGTAATAAGTCAATATGCCCAGAGCAGAGAAGCACGCAAAACGCATAAAAATACAGGGGAGGATGTCCGAATTCTCCGGTAAATACCCGCAAATTACGGGAAAGGAGAACGATATGGACAGCATCTCCGACAAAGCAATAAAAAATCTTGAAAAAATTTTTGCATTTTTTGGTGACAAATACGATAAGATATTGTATAATGATTAAAACACAATTTGGAAGGGGTATCTTATAATGAAAACATGCAGCAATTGCCACGCCTCTATTGAGGATAACCTGAACTTCTGCCCGGCCTGCGGTGCGGCTCAAGCTCCTGCACAGCGGCAATATCAGCAGCCACAGCAGCCTCCACAGTATCAGCAGCCTCCCCAGTACGGCCAAACACCGCCTCCCCAGTACGGACAGCAAACGCCGCCGCAATACGGCCAAACTCCTCCCCAATACGGCCAGCAGACACCTCCGCCGCCTCAGGGTGATGCATTTACTCAGTTTACCAACACAAAGGACACAACCTTTGAATATGACCCTGCTGATATAGAGCAAAATAAGCTTTTGGCCGCACTCTCTTACATTGGCATTTTGTTCCTTGTGCCGCTATTTGCAGCATCAGGCTCAAAATTTGCAAGGTTTCACGCCAACCAGGGCTTGTTGTTGTGTATTGGCTGGGTTGCCCTTGCTATAGTAAGCTTTATAGTAAACTTGATATTTGGCCTGATTAGCTTAACCTTTATAGCTACACTTGTCAACTGGCTGCTGCGAATAGCCCTTATTGGAGCTGCTATTTTTGGATTTGTAAATGCATATCAGGGCAAGGCAAAGGAGCTGCCTTTAATAGGAAGCTTAAAGCTTATTAAGTAGAATTAGAGCGAATGTTAATAAAACCTTAACAACTTAATCGGATTTTGGCTGATGTGGATTTTTGTCTATATCAGCCTTTTTTTGTACAATTCGTGTTCATAATCTGTATTTAGCACAAAAAAAGACAACATTGCAGCAGGATGAATTAGCGTAAATCACGGAAGCGTTAGAAAGGCGAAGTTTGTCTAATTTAGACAAAAATTGTAGGTTGTTATTGGGCAAATCTTGGCTTAGTGAGATAATTTGTAATCATTTGTAACAAAAATTAACAAAGAGGATTTTGCTATCAAAACGCTTAAATTACAATAAAACAATCATATATAATAATAATTTTATATCGAAATTTAAGATAAAATAATTTTAAGAGAAAAGTTGACAAGTATGGAGAAAAATGTTATTGTTGAAGTAAATCTAAATGCTTTCACGGCTTTTGTCTAGTTTGTACAAAGGCCATGCGTGCATTTTTGTGGCATTTGTCCTAAATAGGTCTTGTCATTTAGTTTATCTAGGAGGACTATTATGAAAAACTTAAACAGAGCACTTTCCTTTTTCGTGATTGCGGCGATACTTTTAACCATGATACCCTTAAATGTATTCGCAGCAGGGAACGTAACGGCAACTAACACCACACGTTCCTACAGCCTTACCATTAACTACCTTAGCAGTAGTAACAGCAAGGTTGCGCAGTCGTATGTATCGGAATATGAATCGGGGGAAGCTTATTCCGTAACCTCACCGGTAATTGAGGGCTACAATGTCTCAACTCCCGTGGTTGAGGGCACTATTACCGAAGACACAACCGTCACTGTGCGCTATTCTGCACAGGCCAGCTCTTACACAGTGAACTATCAGCTTGAGGCACTGGACGGCAGCTATTCAACAAGCGCAAGCACAATCATAACAGCTGATGTTTATGTGGGTCAAAGAACCAATGCAGTTGAGTGGGATTCTGCTCCTGCCGGTTACACCCTTCTGCCTATACATCAATCAACGGTTCTGCCAAACGGCGCAACTGCGGTTAATGTTAAGTACCAAAGAGAGTTCCATTCCGTTATATTAAACAGCGGAGATTCTGCGACCTATATCAAGCCTATAAGCGGCAAATATGGAGCTACTGTTAGCTTAAGCTCTGCTGTTCCTGATTGGACAGGCAACCAACCCAACCGCTTTGTGGGCTGGTTTACTGCCGAAGTAGGCGGAACACAGGTTACCTCTGTCACTATAGGCACAGCTGACACTCAGGTATATGCCCACTGGACACCCGATACCGCCGCTCCTGTTAAATACAGGGTTTACTATTGGCTGGAGAAGGTAGATGCCACAACAGGCCAAAACCAGAATCAGAACGATACAGGCAACTATGAGCTTGACTCTATGTCTGATATAGCATCTGCACAGCTTGCCAATATTACTTGGGCAGGTCTTACAGGAGCTGCTCAGAAGAGCTACACAGGCTTTACTCACAAAACCGCAGGCTCACTTGTGGATACCCGAGTTCAAGCCGCAGACGGCACATATATTTTAAATGTATACTATACAAGAAATGTATACACTATTTCGGTTTATTACTATAACTGGCCGAACTACCCCGCAACCCCCACGGGCACAACCACCAGAAAGTATGGTTCTAGCTTGGCTAATGTATGGAGCATAAGCCCATACAACCAAAAAACATGGTCTAAAACCCAATATTCCGGTTACACTGCCGGCGGAATGGGCGGAGGAACCTATGCGGTAACCACCCAAACTCCCTATACTCTTGAAACAACAATGCCGGCCAACAACCTTATTCTTTATGATTATCTCATGAGTGCAGGCTTAGGCGGCGGCGAGGTAACGGTTACATCTAATTATCATTTGCAAGCTTTAGACGGAACCTATCCTAATAATGCTGATTCCCTTAAAACAAAGAATTCACAAAAGATGACTATTACAGGCTGGCAAACCTTTACCTATAATCTTGCCAGAGGTGAATTGTTTGAAGGCTTCACCCTTGATACTGCTAATGCCAGCAATAGCACAGTGGCGGCTTTAAATACTGCCCCTTACACTCTTAATTTTTATTACAAGCGCAATGCCTATAACCTCAGCTTTAGCAGCGAAGGTTCGCCTATCAAAACTGTTTCTAAGCTTTATCAGGCGAACATCTCTAATGCTGATTTGCCTGCTGAGCCAACCAGAACCAATTATACCTTTGGTGGTTGGTACAGTAACCCAGACGGCACAGGCGTGGCCTTTGCTAACGGCACTATGCCCGCAAAAAACGTAACCTACTACGCAAGATGGACCCGTTTAGACAGCTACACTGTAAACTTCCACTATAATGTAGAGGATACAGCGGTTGACGAGTATCAAACTGTTGCCAAGGGCACAACTGCAGCTAACGTTGTACCTCCTGCAAATGAGGGCTATAACTTTGCCGGATGGTATCTCAACGCCGAGGGCACAGGCGAACCTTTCAACTTTGCAACCAAGATTAACGAGGAAACACATCTTTATGCAAAGTGGATTTCTCAAACAGGCACTCAGTTAACTTATACCATAAGGTATATCATAGTTGGTTCAGGCGGCGAGCAATTCCACACCGACCTAGCTTTAACAGGAACAGACGGCACTGTTGCCTATATATATCCCGCAGTGGATTCTGATATAGAGGGCTTGCTGGACGCCGACCTCTACTATCCAACACCTGCTTCACCAAAGATTATCAGCTTTAATTCAACAGATACCGAAGCAGACAGAATCAAAACCTTCTATTATGACACCCGTGCTATTTCCTACACTGTAAACTATCTGTTTAATGGTGTTGTTATTAAAGAGCAATTCACAGGCACAACGGGCAAGCTCAAGCAGCTTATCACTCCTCCCGCAATAGAGGGCTACTATGCGCCTAGTGCTGTGTGGTTTATACCGGATGCAAACGACGCCTCCTCTAACATTATCAACTTAAATTACCGCAAGATTGTAACTATTACAGCTGTGGATAACAGCAAGGTTTATGGTGACGATGACCCAACGCTGGAAGCTATAGTCACCGGCCTTAAGCTTAACTCAGGCGACGTTTTGGACTATGACGTTGTGCGTGACTCAGGCGAAGATGTAGATCACTATGAAATCACCTTTATCCCAGGGGATAATCCAAACTACTACATCACTTGGAAAAGCGCAGATTTTGAAATCACACCCAAGGAAATAACAATTGTACCTGTGGATGATAATAAGTTCTATGGCGATACCGACCCAGAGCTTACCGCAACACTTGACGACGGCAGCGCAGTTCCTGAGACCATTGAGTACACAGTAGAGCGTGTAGCAGGCGAAAATGTCGGCACTTACACCTTAAGTGTAACAATCGACCAGGATGACCCCAACTACACAATAGACTACTCTGCAACAGGCACATTTACAATCAAACCCAAGGCGATAACAATAGTTGCAGTAAATGCTGAGAAGACCTTCGGAGATGCAGACCCAAGCTTTACCGCTACCATTAAAGGCGGTGCTGCAGTTCCAAACACAATCGCATACACAGTAGCCCGTGCAAACATCGGTGAGGATGTAGGCGATTACACACTGGCTGTAACTCTAACCACTCCGGCAGCTAACACAAACTATACAATCACACTGGAAACAGGCACATTTACCATTAACCCCAAGGAAATTACAATAGTGCCCGTAGATGCTGATAAAGTCTTCGGTGAAGCAGACCCAAGCTTTACCGCTACACTTAAAGGCGGTGCTGCAGTTCCAAACACAATCGCATACACAGTAGCTCGTGCAAACAAAGGCGAGGATGTCGGCGATTATGAGCTGGCCGTAACGCTAACAACACCAACAGCTAACGGCAACTACACCATCAAGCTGGAGACAGGCACATTTACAATCAATCCTAATGAAATAACAATAGTTGCAGTAGATGCTGAAAAGACCTTTGGCGACACAGACCCAACATTCACCGCAACCCTTAAAGACGGCAGTCCGGTTCCGGCCTCAGTTGCATACACTGTAGCCCGTGCCAACACCAGCGAGGATGTAGGCGATTACACACTGGCCGTAACGCTAACCACACCAACAGCTAATGGTAACTACACCATCAAGCTGGAGACAGGCACATTTACAATTAACCCCAAGGCAATCACAATAGTTGCAGTAGATGCTGAAAAGACCTTCGGAGACGCAGACCCCACCTTCACAGCAACACTTAAAGGCGGTGCTGCAGTTCCAAACACAATCGCATACACAGTAGCTCGTGCCAACACAAGCGAGGATGTGGGCGATTATACACTGGCTGTAACGCTAACTACTCCGGCAGCTAACACAAACTATACAATCACCTTGGAGGCAGGCACATTTACAATAGACCCCAAGGCAATCACAATAGTTGCAGTAGATGCTGAAAAGACCTTCGGAGACGCAGATCCTACCTTTACCGCTACCATTAAAGGCGGTGCTGCAGTTCCAAACACAATCGCATACACAGTAGCTCGTGCAAACACCAGCGAGGATGTCGGCGATTACACACTGGCTGTAACACTCACAACTCCGGCGGCTAACACAAACTATACAATTACCTTGGAGACAGGCACATTTACAATTAACCCCAAGGCAATAACAATAGTTGCAGTAGATGCTGAAAAGACCATCGGAGACGCAGATCCTACCTTCACCGCAACCCTTAAAGGCGGTGCTGCAGTTCCAAACACAATCGCATACACAGTAGCTCGTGCAAACACAAGCGAGGATGTCGGCGATTACACACTGGCTGTAACTCTTACAACACCGGCAGCTAACACAAACTATACAATCACCTTGGAGACAGGCACATTTACAATTAACCCCAAGGCGATCACAATCATAGCAGTAGATGCTGAAAAGACCTTCGGCGACGCAGATCCTACCTTCACCGCTACCATTAAAGGCGGTGCTGCAGTTCCAAACACAATCGCATACACAGTAGCCCGTGCAAACACAAGCGAGGATGTGGGCGATTACACACTGGCTGTAACTCTCACAACTCCGGCGGCTAACACAAACTATACAATCACCTTGGAGACAGGCACATTTACAATTAACCCCAAGGAAATCACCATAGTTGCAGACCCAGCAGGTAAGGTATACGGAGGCACAGACCCCGAAGTTCTAACAGCAAAGCTCTCAGACGGCAGCGCAGTTCCCTCATCAATTGCCTACACTGTAGCCCGTGATTCAGGCGAAAATGTTGGCGAGTATGACATCAATGTCACCGTGACAACAGGCGACAGTAACTATGTTATAAGCACAAGCAAGGGCGTGTTTGCAATAAGCCCCAAGGCTATAACAATAGTTGCAGTTGACAGCGGCAAGAGCTACGGCGACGCAGAGCCTGAGCTTACAGCCACACTTGATGATGAGAGTGCCATCCCTGATGAAATCGTCTATACTGTTACAAGAACAGCAGGCGAGAACGTGGGCGAATATGAGATAACTGTAACTGCTGAAGAAAATGAGAACTACGAAGTAGAGCTTATAGCCGGCACATTTACAATTATCCCCAAGATTATCGAAATCAAGGGCAGCATAATGACCAAGGAGTACGGCGACCCAGACCCAGAGTTTAAGAAGATAGTCAATATAGAAGACTACCTCCCTGAGGGAATAGACTATAACTTAGACCGTGACGCAGGCGAAAATGTAGGCGAATATGATGTTGAGGTAGGCTTTACAGAGAATCCCAACTACACAATCATAATGGAACCCGTTAAGTTTGTTGTTGTACCCAAGTCTGTTATAATCAAGGCAGAGCCCAAGTCCAAAACCTATGGCGATGCAGATCCAACTCTTACCAACACAATAGATTGCTCAGGCAACCGTGCGGTTCTAAGCGAGCTTCTCTACTCTCTTGACCGTGAGGACGGCGAGGACGTTGGCATCTATCTTATAGACGTAGAGCTGGAAGAAAATCCAAACTTTGATGTAACTGTTGAGACAGCTAACCTTGTAGTTAACCCCAAGAAGCTAGTAGTAGAAGCTGACAACAAGAGCAAGGTTAAGGGCGCAGCAGACCCGGCTCTCACCTATAAGCTTAAGGATGGCTACACTCTTGTAACCGGAGATACACTGGCAGGCTTAGGCATAACAGCTTCCCGTGAGGCCGGCGAGGAAGTAGGAAGCTACAAAATCATACTCGCAGCAGGCGAAAATGCCAATTATGAAATTGAGCTTGTAAACGCAACTCTTACTATCACCGCTTCTGAAGATAAGGAAGAAGAGAAGAAGGACGATGATAAAAAGGAAGAGAAGAAGGAAGATAAGGGCAAGGGCATAAACACAGGCGATGCAATAAACTATATCATTTATATAGTTATAGCGGTTGTGTGCTTGGCAGCTGTAATTCTTTTATTGGTGCTTTCAAAAAAGAAGAAAAAAACAAGCGATAAATAAGCTTAAAAAACAAACAAAAGATGAGTCGGCTTAATAAAGTCGGCTCATCTGTTTTGGTGCTGATATAGCTAAACTTTCCCGTGCGCAGTTGTTAAAAAGCTTTAATTTTTTATGAGAAATACCTCTAAAAACACGGCGTTTTTATCCTAAAAAAGTATTAAAAATTCTGATTTGACATAAAGCCCAATAACTGTTACAATAAAAGGAACAAAACACCATTATAATCACCAACCTTAGAAAGGCTGAGAATATGCGTAAATATCACAAATTAACGCCTGTGGGAACGGGCGATTTGCTCTTTGCACAGTGCGCAAAGCTTAGGGAGCTTAGCGGCAGGCTTATAGCTCTTTATAATCAAATGGGCTACAGTGAGGTTCAAACCCCTGTTGTTGAATATTATGAGGTTTTTAAGTCAGGGGATTTTGGCATACCGGAGGAGAGCATGTATAAGCTCACCGACAAGCACGGCCGCCTGTTGGCCATACGCCCCGATAACACCCTGCCTATAGCCAGACTTATCTCCACACGCCTGCAAAAGGCAAAAAAGCCCATAAGGCTTTACTATAACCAAAAAATTTATAGAATGGCAAAAAACAAGCGGGGACAGAACCACTCCAGCATGGAATCCGGCGTGGAGGTCATAGGTGCAGGGGGCAAAAGGGCAGATTTAGAGCTTATCTTTACGGCACTTGAGGCTCTAAGCGCAATTGTGCCGGACTTTCGCCTTGAGCTGGGCTACGCCGATTTCTTCCACACTCTGGTTGAAAAGCTGCCTATCCCCAAGGAGGATAAAGAGAGCCGTGAGGAGGTCAGGGAGCTTATTGAGGGCAAGAATTACGCCGCTCTAAGTGATAAGCTCAAGGACTTTGAGAGCAACCAGTACACCGAAATCATGCGCCGTCTGCCAAGACTTTTTGGCGGCGATGAGGTGTTTGAGGAGGCGCAGCGTCTCTGCAAGGATACCGAGATTGACGCCCATCTGGGCTATTTGCACACTATTTATCACGAGCTTGTCAGTGCAGGTCTTGGCGATAAAATTATAGTTGATTTAGGCATGGTTCAGCGCAACGATTACTACAACGGCATCATTTTAAGGGGATATATCCCCGATACAGGCGCAATAGTGCTGCGCGGCGGCCGTTATGACGGCCTGCTAAAGCTGTTTGGAGAGGACGCTCCCGCCATTGGCTTTGGCATAAGCCTTGATGAGATACTCCGCTCACCTCACAATAATGTGGATATGAACGAGCGTCCTGTGCCCGATTGCCTCATTCATGCAGATGACGGCTTTGAGCTAAAGGCACTCAAGTATTCAAAGGAGCTGCTGAGCGGCGATAAAACCCGCATTGAATACAGCAATTCAAGCTCACGCAGTCAGGCTCTGGAATATGCTGAGGAGCTGGGCATTTATAAAATCATCTTCATCAACAATGATGTGGAGGTAATTGAGATTGAGCACTAATAAACCGCTTAGAATAGCCCTTACAAAGGGCAGGCTTGAAAAGGACACAGTGGCTCTGTTTGAGAGCATGGGGCTGGATTGCACCGCCGTACACAAAAAGGGGCGCAAGCTTATACTGCCAATAGGCGAGAGCATAGAGGTTGTGCTTGCCAAGGCAAACGACGTTATAACCTATGTAGAAAACGGCGTGTGCGATTTAGGCGTTGTGGGCAAGGATACCATACTTGAAATGGGCGGGAGCTTTTTTGAAATACTGGATTTAGGCTTTGGCCGCTGCAAATTTGCCGTGGCAGGCAAGGCGGATTCCAACTTTTTCGAGGGCTACGAAACCAAGGTTATAGCCACTAAATACCCAACAGTTGCAAGCAGCTATTTTGATGAAAAGGGCATGGATGTAAGCATAATCAAAATAGAGGGCTCGGTGGAGCTGGCACCTCTGCTTGGCTTGGCCGGTGCAATTGTGGATATAGTTGAAACAGGCTCAACCCTAAAGGCCAACGGCCTTGAGGTGCTTGAGGATATTTGCGATATTTCGGCAAGGCTTATTGTCAATGTGGCAAGCCTTAAGCTCCGCAAAAGGGAAATTGAGAGCTTAGTAGACGGCATGGAGCAAATAGTTAAAATATAGGGTGGTGCTTATGAAAAAGCTATTAATCAGCGTTTTGTGTATAGTCCTGCTCCTCTCCTTTTCGGGCTGCGCCTCAAAAGAAGATTACGAGAGTGAAATCACAGCCTTTTATTACGCCTATGGAGAGGAACACAACAGGCTTTACTACACTATAAATCAAAATGCAGATGCTTTTGAAATGGTTATAAATGATTACAGTATGGGCAGGTATGAGTTTAGCCTAGATGGAGCACGTGAAAAGCACTTCACTGTTACAAAAGAGCAAATGGCAGGCCTAAATGAGGTTATTGTAGAAAATAAGATATACAAATGGGACGGGATTGATAAGGACTACATTGCACTTCTGGATAGGGACATGTATGACTTATCCATTACCTACCATAATGGCAAAACAGTAAAGACCCATTGCGGCTTGAATATATTCCATACCTTCCCCAAAGGGCACCAACCCCTAGTGGATTACTTGGCAAACATGGCAAGGGAAAGCGTTGAAATAACAGATTGGGAAGCTCCGCAAAAGGGAAATTGAGAGCCTAGTAGACGGCATGGAGCAAATAGTTAAAATATAAGGTGGTGCTTATGAAAAAGCTTTTAATTTGCGTTTTGTGTGTAGCCCTGCTCCTCTCCTTTTCGGGCTGTGCCTCAAAAGAAAAGGCTGAGAATTACGATAGCGAAATTACAGCATTCTCTTATCATTTTGGAAGCTTTAATGAAGGTTATTGGCGATATGATATAGAGCCTATAAGCGGAGTGTCGACCTTAACTGCTACAGGATCTAACGGCGTTGACTTAGACATAGAAAAGCCCGTAACAGCAGCACAGTTTACCGCCTTAAATAAAATAATAACAGATAATCAAATTTATAAATGGAACAAGTTTAATAAGAGCAACCACG
>JAISYX010000112.1 GCA_031269595.1 Oscillospiraceae bacterium | reverse complement strand
TTAAAACATTTGTATCCCGTTGTCAAGTTTTAGCTGACAAGTACTAGTAGGGGCAGACCTATGTGTCTGCCCAGAACGCAGCAAAATCTCGTCTTTGGGCAGACACATAGGTCTGCCCCTACCGGCTTGTTAGAGGGACTCAATTTAAAAACGACACAAAGATAGGACGCAGGCACACATATTATTGCTGTGCGCTGCTCTACATATGGTGTTTATATGAAAATATATTATGATTTGCATATCCATTCCTGCCTTTCACCCTGCGGCGATATGGATATGACACCCAACAACCTTGTAAATATGGCCGCACTCAACGGCCTGCAAATGATAGCTCTAACCGACCATAACAGCTGCAAGAACTGCCCAGCGGCAGCTCAGGCGGCACGGGAGGCAGGGCTTATATTTGTACCCGGGATGGAGCTGTGCACAAGTGAGGAAGCGCACGTGGTGTGTCTGTTCCCCTCCCTTGAGCAGGCCATGGCCTTTGATGCCTATGTAGAGCAGCATATCCCGCCCATTGCCAACAGGCCGGAGATATTCGGGCAGCAGCAAATTTTAAACGCTCAGGATGAGCCAATAGGCGAGGTTGAGCAGCTGCTTATAAGCGCAACCACAATTTCAGTGGATAAAATTGTAGCTCTGGTGCGCAAATATGGCGGCGCAGCCTTCCCCGCACACATTGATAAAGCAAGCTATTCGGTGGTTGCCTCATTGGGTGTGTTCCCCGATTGGGCCGGCTTTTCTGCGGTAGAAATCTACAGCCGCAAGCCTGATTTTAAGCTTGAGAGCTTAGGCATTTCCCCTGAGAAATATCCGGTATTACATAACTCAGACGCCCATTACCTTGAAAATATCGCAGAAGCAGAGGCCGCCTTAGAGCTGCCCCTACCCACAGCAGAGGCACTTATCGCCTTTTTAAACGGAGCGAAGTTTTTGTAAGTTGACAATTGAAAGTTGAGAGTTGAAAGTTATTTTTTAATTAAAATTTGCGCAGCAAATTAACCTTAATTTTCAACTTTCAACTTTCAATTTAAAATTGCCATTTGCAATTTTAAAAATAGTGTTTCCTCACCCATCTAAACATATAAATAAAGTTAACATAAACATTCTTAACTAGGCTTAGCTTTAAAAAGCTTTTGTTTATGCGCCAGGTGTATTTAAAGGCTCTGGCCTTATCGGCGGAGAGGGATTCTCTGCCCTTTCTGTATTGGGCCAGCACAGTTCCTGTGCAATAGGCCTTTATTTTTTTTACCTTCATAAGACCCGCCCAGGTGGCGTAATCCTGAGCCAGAGCAAAATCAGGCACGGTGAATTTGCCTGTCCTTTTAACATTAATAAGCACAGAGGAGCACATGATAGGATTCCCTGTTATCAGCCGCTCATAATCCACAACAGCAGGACAGATTACCCGCTCTTTAATCACCTTGTTTTGCTCATCTATCATTTGGAATTCGGTAAAAGAGAAGGCATAGCCTCCCTTTTTCATAAACTCAAGCTGCTTTTCAAGCTTGTTGGGCAGCCAGATGTCGTCACTGTCGCAAAAGGCGAGGAACTCCCCCCTTGCCTTAGCTATAGCGGCATTTCTAGCCGCCGAAACCCCGCTGTTTTTGCTGAGCCGGAGTAGCTTGACACGATTATCTCTGCTTGCGTAATCGCTTATTATGGCGGCAGATTCATCGCCGGAGCAATCGTCTGCGATTATCAGCTCTAAATCTGCAAAGCTCTGGGCAAGCACAGCTTCTATTGTCTGGGATATAAATCTTGCCCCGTTGTAGTTAGGCATTATAACAGAAACTACAGGAAACACCCCCATAAATTACTATTACCCCGAAGGTGCACCCCTCGGAGTAATAGCTGCAGTTAATTTTACTTAAAAGCAGGTTTAGGAAATATATCTGCATCCCCCTTGTGCCTACTGCAAGTAAACAATATCGTAACGCAAAGGATGTCCTCTGCGGTTACAAGCTTTTATAAGATGGCCAGCTTAGCCTCGGCAATAGCAAACTTCTTTGCATTGGCCGAAAGTGTGTTTTTGCTAAAGACAAAGTAGATTCCGCTGGCATCCTCGGCATAGTCTATGCTAGTGCCTGTGGCCTCGCTCATAAGTCTTGCGGGCAGATATGCCCTGCCACCCTGTATGAATGGGAACTCGCTGCTGTTTGGAATAATGTAAATATCCAATAGCTTGCTCTCGTCTGCGTTCCAGCGCATAACCAAAGCACCATTTATCTGGAATTCCACAATAACGCCATCCTTTATGAGCTGCACCTTTTCGGCGTTATCACGTATCTTGTAGCGCACAGTGGAATCTGTGGCCATGGCGGCAATGCGCATGGGCACAAAGCCTCTGCCGTCCTTAATCATGAAGGAGTAGGCGGAGTCTGTCCAAACCTTGCCGGATTGTGTACGGTAAGCATAGTCGCTGCCCTCACGGAATACCAGCGCAGTGCCTGCTATAACCTCTATTATAAAGCTGGCCTGATTGCCGCCGTCCAGAGTGGTAACTGTAATTGTAGCCGTGCCCTCTTTAACTCCTGTTACAATGCCGCTTGACGAAACCGTGGCAACGCCTGTGTTATTTGAGCTCCAGGAGGTGGATTTAATGGTTGCATTCTTGGGCAAAATTGCTGCATCTAATGTAACAGTAGTTCCAACGCTAACAACTGTGCCCTCTGTGCCAAAGCCGACAGAGCTAACAGCGGCGTAATCGTAATACTCTCTATAACCAAGAACCGGCAGGGGTGCAAGCCCAACGAGCCAATCAAGAGTGGTGTCAAAGGTGCTTAATGCGGCTGGCAGGTTAAACTCAGCGGCGGTGTACTCATTTATGTTAAAGGATGAACCCGCTCCGTTAGTCAGCGGCTTGCCTGTGGCAAGGCTGAATGAGTGGCGAAGCTCTGCTGAGGTGGTGTCTGCCTTGCCGTTATCTCCGCAGATTGAACCTGCTATAACAGACTTGCCGCCGTCAACCGAGCCGTAGTTGATTACATAGGAGGTAAGGCCGTGGCCGCCTGCTGCAAGGGCCTGATTTCGGCCTACAATGCCGCCTGCGTAGGCCTCGCCGTACACTGAGCCTGTGTTAAGGCTGTTGTATACCTGGCCAAGGTTTGTGCCCGCTATGCCGCCCGCAATGGAGTTTGCGCCCAGCGCAATAACAGAGCCTGCATTTAAGGCCTGATTGATACCTGCTGTCCCTCTTTTTTCAGAGGCTATGCCGGCCGCAACAGAGCCCGCATTGGTGGTTTTTATGTTACCATAATTATAAACCCAGTTAAGCGAGGCCAAGGTAACGGTTACTATGCCTCCTGCGCTTATGGTTGCGTTAATGTCTCCGTAATTTGTGCTGTAGTAAATAGAACCGCTTGCATTTTGGCATTCGGCGGCGATTCCAGCTGCCTCTCTGCCGTGTATGCTGCCTGTGTTAAGGGCGTGATATATGCTGCCGTTGTTAATAGCGCATATTCCCCCTGCAATGCCTGTGGAGGAGGAGAGCTCAACGCCTGTTTCGGCCTGATATATTATGCCGCTGTTAATGCTTGCAAGACTGCCTATATTGGCAGCTTCAGAGGTGATTTTGCCTGTGGCGGTAATGTTGTAGAGATAGCCTCCGTTCTCAACCGCAAGAGCACCGCCTGAGGTGCTTAGAGTGAGGTTATTGGCGGCTATGCTAAGATTTTCAATTCTGCCGTAGTTTGTTTGGAATACGGGAGCTTTGTTGATTTTAAGCTCTTTATTGTTACCGTATAATATGCCGTAAAATACAGGAATAGCTGCAAGGCTTGAGTTAAGCTCTAGGTCAGAGCTTAGCTTGTAGCTTGCCGAGGGCTTGCCTGCTATGCCCTCAAGCTGTGCCTGTGTTGTAATAAGATAGGGGTCGTAAACCGTGCCGCTGCCTGTGTAGCCATCTCGTGAGGAGGAGGCGT
>JAISYX010000109.1 GCA_031269595.1 Oscillospiraceae bacterium | reverse complement strand
CAACAGATAAAATTTTAACCATAGTCACGGAATCTGATGAATTCGTGGGCGCAAGGCTTATTATAGCCGCAAGGGCGGTTCGTGATGATGAAGACCTCTACGGCATGTATGAGGGAATTTTAGAAAATCCCTTTGTGCTTATGCCCGATGTCTGGTACAGCCTCAGCGGCGAGAGCAAGCCGGACATCCCAGGCTATGAATTTACAGACGGCGGGGAGGAGAGCAGCAGCTCTCAGGAGGAAAAGCCCGCCGCCTCTAAGCCCAGCAAGAGCACAACCAGCCCAAAGACAAGGGCAAAGATAACTCTGCCCACAACTACCACAAAAAAGACAGAGAAAACAACAACGCAAAAGAAAACCACCACAACGCCCAAGGAGACAACCACGGGCAAAACTGAGGTTATCCCCCCGCCAGGAGACGGCACTAAGACTATGCGCATCTCCTCAAACGGTAAGATACTTTCAGGCACCATATTAGAGATACTGCCCATGATAGTTGAGGCAGAGATGGGCTCACCCTTTGCACCGGAATCACTTAAGGCGCAGGCGGTGGCGGCCTACACCTTCTATATCTATTCGGGAGGCGCAGCAAAAGCCCCCTCCTTCCCAACCAAGAAGGCCTCTCAAAAGTCCATTGACGCAGTTAAGGCTGTGGCAGGGCAGCAGATGTTCTATAACGGCAAGACTCCCTATACACCCTATTATGCCATTTCGGCAGGTCGTTCGGCTAACAATGAGGACGTTAATGTCTCAAATCTGCCCTATCTTAAATCTGTAGATTGCTCTGTAGACGAGAAGGTATCGGGCTTTGAGACGGTAAAAACCTACTCCTCAGCGGAGGTTTTAAAGAAAATCAAAACTAAAACAGGCATAGATTTAAGCGGCGTGGCAAAGGATAAGTGGTTTGTGATTCAATCCAGAGATGCAAACGGCCTTTATGTGCTAAAGGTTGACCTTGGGGGCAAAAAGACCTACAGAGGCTCAACCCTATGGAGCGGTGTGCTGGGGGCCTCCTATGTGCGTGCGCCCTGCTATTGGATAACCTACAACGCCGACAACGACACCTTTACCTTTAAAACACGGGGCTACGGCGGGTGCGTTGGTCTCTCGCAAAAGGGTGCGGGAGAATACGCCAAGCAGGGCAAGGATTATATTTGGATATTGCAGCATTTTTATGCGGGGGTTACGGTTAAGTAGGTAGTTGTACTTTCTATAATAAGACTTAGCAATTTTTTGAACTCGATTATTGATTATAGTATAAATTTGAGGTATAATAATATCATAAATTTACAAGAGATTAATAGCTTGAAAACAATATGAAAGGTAGAGACGCAAGCACAACACATGTGTTTTTCATATGCTATTGGTGTGCGGGCTCTCTAAACACATGGTGTTTGTGATGCCAAATATTAGGCCGCTTACGGAGCTGCGCAACAACACATCTGGCATTGCTATGCTTGCCCACTCAGAGCGTGAACCCATTTTTATTACAAAAAACGGATACGCCGATTTGGTAGTGATGAGCTATCAAACCTATGAGGAAAGCCTAGCTAGGTTGGATTTATATGACAAGCTGGCAAAATCTCAGGCTGACGTAGATGCGGGAAGGCTGAAATCTCTTCCCGAAGTCTTTGATAAATACAAAGCTAAATACGGGGCAAATGCACGTGAAAAAATATGATATTAAACTAACCGACACGGTTGACGCTGATTTAGGCGAGATATTCAGCTATATTGCCGAGGGCTTGAAAGAACCGCTTGTTGCTGAAAAGCTAGTTGATAGAATGCTTAACCCCACAGTCTGAGCGACTTTACTAAGGAAGAGCTCCATGCAAGCCTTGAAAAATCCTTAGCAGAATATGAAGCGGGCTTGTGCCGGCCTATAGACGAGGTTTTTGCTGAATTGGAGGGGAAATACAGCCTATGAGGGAGTGGCGGGTGGTCTCTTCAACCGCAGCTGTTTTTGACATCGACAGTATTTACAATTATATCTCAGAGCAGCTTTTGGAGCCTCATATTGCAGCAAATCAAATAGCACGTTTATCTTAAACAAAGCGGATGTTAAATCAACCACCGGTAATCACTGCGGCAGTCAACTATATAATCTACATTAACTATATCTCCCCAAATCTCATATAGAACCAAATACCGATTGCAGGAAAGCAGTCTATGATACACACAGTCAGTAAAGATATTAATTTCTAATATAGGGAACCGACTAGGGTTATTCTTCAATGTATCAATATCGTCCAAAATTTCGTCAACCAGTTTATCTGCTGCTGTGGGAGAAACATTAGCCAGAAACAGCGAATTCTTCTCGAGCATGGCATATGCGTTGTCGGTAATATTAACCAGATATTCCATTAGCTTCTGTCTCCTTTTTAACTTCAGCTATGGTTTTATGAAGTTTTTTGCGAGCCTCCCCTACAGTGTACCCCTTTGCGCCATTAAGCCTAGCTGCACGAGCAGATAACAGCTCCTCAGCCAGCCGCAGCTCCTTAACTCTATGCTCAAAGGCGACAATATCCATTACAACCAAATCACCTTCACCATTTTTGGTCAGGTAAACCGGTTCGCCGGTCTCCTTGCACAGCTTTGCGATTTCGTTATAATTGCTGCGAATTGATGCAGATGCTTTTATATACATAAAATACGACCACCTTTCATAGTCATATTATACCCGAATATTGCAGTTTCGTCAATTGATTTTTAGGTCTTTTCGCAGCTGTTATGATGGGTAGTTACTCAACTGTACTTTTTCCTCAAACGGGCAAGTGCTTTTTTTTCTATACGGGATACATAGGAGCGGGAAATATCCAGCACAGCGGCCACTTCACGCTGAGTTAACGGCTCGTGGCCGTTAAGGCCGTAGCGCATGTTTATAACATCCTGTTCACGGCTTTCCAGGCAGCCTATATAGCTGCGCAGCTTCTCTGACTTCATTTTGATGTCTAAATCATCAATGATGGTATCCTCTTCAGCTATTACATCCATAAGAGTGAGGGCGTTGCCGTCTTTATCTGTGTCTATGGGCTCGCTTAAGGAGACGTCGCCGCCCGCCTTTTTTGCCGCACGAAAGGTCATAAGTACCTCATTTTCAATACATCGGGAGATGTAGGAGGAGAGCCGTACACCTTTGTCCGTTCGGTAGCTATCTATGCCCTTGATAAGACCTATAGTGCCTATGCTTATAAGGTCGTCGGTATCCACCTTTGAGGCATAGTATTTTTTAACTATGTGGGCAACCAGACGCAGATTGTGCTCAATAAGAATTTGCCTTGCGTCCTCGTCGCCCTGAGCCATGGCCGTTAAATATTGCTGCTCCTCTGCGGGTTTAAGGGGCTTGCGGAATGAATTGGGATTGGTTACATTAAGGATAAGCAGCCAGAGGTTTGAAAGCGCAGCAAGAAAATTTTCTAAAATCATCATAAAACAGCTCCTTTTTACATGTTTTTACATTTTATGCGGGAGTGTTTTAAGATATTCTATTTAATTTTGGGGGAGAGTTGGATGTGAAGGAAAATTTCGAAGAGGGGTTGAAAAATGGGGCTAAATATGGTAAAATCAATAAAATGAATGGGGGTATACGATGGCTGTCGAATTGATTACTCTTATAATTATGGCGATAACAATTTATTTATGGACAGGATTAATTCATTTTACGAAAGATGTTTATCACATTGAGTTGACCTCGCACATTTCTCGGTATTTAAAGGCATTCTCCCGTAAAATTCAGGAGAATGCCTTACACCTTTGTTCGTTCGGTAGTTGTCTATTCCAGAGGTTGCCTTGCATCCTAATCACCCTGAGCAACAACATCCTCACTCCACATCGCCCTCCGCAATCTCGCCTATTCTGCGTTCAATATATGCCGGCATCTCGTCCTTGGGAACATCAAGGGCAACCGAGAGCTCGCCAAACAGCAGGTCTTCGGCCTGCTTCATAAATCGCTCGTCAACACTTCCGAATTTGCGCTTTTGCTCCGCCAGCTCCTGCCTTTTATTGTAGATAGACATGGTAATCTCAATTAAATCCTCGCAGTTGTGGCTCTTAAAAAAGGCTCTGTAATGCTGCTCAAGCTCACTTGTGGCACGGTTGTGATAGGGCTTAGCCTTAATTGTGGGTATCAGTGCAATAAGCTTTTCAGCCTCCTCTCTTGAAACCACAGGGCGCATAAATACCTTTGTATCCGTTGGAGTGTAGATAGTAGTTCTGTCTTGATAAAACGGCTCTAAAACGTAATAGAGCTGATTTTTGTCCCGCCCTGGGATATTGCGGGTGCTTATGTCTGTAATACGGCATATGCCGGTGTTGCCATAAAGGATTAAATCGCCAATTTTATACATTGAGTTTACCTCCGATTTTGTTTATGCGGCTGTACCCAAAGGGTGTGAACCGACGTGATGTTTTTGTGTGCTGCTTCTACATAAATAAAAAAACATGCAGCTGACGACAACTGGGCTTACGTTCGTCAGAACCACACGCTGATATATATATTATAGCACATTTATCAAAAATGTGCAAGCCCAAATTCTTGCAAGAAGGGGAAATTTTCCACATCATCCCCTTCTGCTGAAATGTGAGGGTATTTAGGAGCGGGTGCGGACAACATCTCCTATATTTTTAATATGAGTTAACAGGACATTAATAATTTCTTAACACTTTAAGGAAGATAAAGGAATATACTACTACCATAATAGTTAGTTGGCTAACCGTTAGCAGACAAAGTAAAAATAAGGGGTGATATTTTTGTGAATATTGACGAAGAAAGCTGTAGAAGATGTGAGATTGAAGGTCACGAAGAAGCAGGCGAGCTTGGAACCTTTTTTATGCTGCAACGCAAGCTGCTTATGCAAAGAATGAATCTTTTGGGGGTGTTCCCCGCTCAGGGAGCGTGCCTGTATCATCTTTTGGGGCACGAGGACATAAGCCAGTGGGAGCTGGCTCAAGAGATGAAGGTTGCACGTCCCACAGTTACAACCATGCTGCAAAAAATGGAAAAGCTCGGCCTTTTAACAAGACAGGTGGATGAAAAGGACCAGAGGCTAACCAGAATAAGCTTGACAGACGATGGACGCAAAATAGCCGCAGAGGCGGCTAAAACAAAAAAGGAAATCCTGTGCTCTACCTTTGGCAGGCTTGAACCGGAGGAACAGCAGCAGCTATTAAATATCCTGCGCCGACTTTGTGAATTTACAAAGGAAGCCATGAAAGAGAGTGAAGAAAATGTTTAAGCTATGGAAGCATCTTAAGCCTTATACAGGTATGCTGCTAACCGCAGTAATACTCATTGCACTGCAGGCCATTGCAAGCTTGTATCTGCCCGATTTAAACGCCGATATTATAAACAACGGCGTGCAAAAAGGCGATAATGATTACATTCTGCAAACGGGCTTGCTTATGATGGCGGTTTCGGTAGGTTCTATTTTGTGTGCGATATTTTCAACGTATTTCGCCGCAAAATCGGCCATGTCCTTTGGCCGTGATGTGCGCCTGCATCTGTTTAAAAAGGTGCAGAGCTTTTCAAAATCCGATGTGGATAAGTTCACACCCGCATCACTTATCACACGCAACACAAACGATGTTCAGCAAACACAGATGTTTACCTTTATGATGCTTACTATGATGGTATCTGCACCTATAACCTGCATAGGCGGCGCAATTATGGCCATTAGGCAGGATAGCAAGCTGGCTTGGGTTATAGCTGTGCTAATACCAATTATGCTAATTATAGTGTGGCTGTTTGCAAGCAAGGCTCTGCCCTTATTTAAGAGTATGCAAAGCAAAATAGACGGCCTTAACCGCCTTGTTAGAGAAAAGCTAAGCGGTATACGTGTTATTCGTGCCTTTGTTAAGGAGAGAACCGAGAGTGCCCGCTTTGACGCCGCAAACAAGGATTTAACCAACAACAACCTTAAGGTAGCAAGGCTTATGGCTATAATGATGCCTATGATGACCATACTCATCAACATTAACTGTGTTGCTATAGTTTGGTTTTCGGGCTACCGCATAGATTCGGGGGATATGCCTGTTGGTAACATGACGGCCTTTCTCTCATATTCAATGCAAATTATGTTCTCGGTTATAATGGCTGTTATGATGTTTATCATGCTGCCACGTGCCTCTGTCTCCGCAGGCCGTATTAATGAGGTTTTGGAGGCAGTGCCTGATATTCCCGATAATGCACAGGGCTCAAGGGGCTTTAACAGGAGCGAGGCTAAGGGGCTTGTGGAGTTTAAAAACGTAAGCTTTAGCTATGCAGGTGCAGAGGCTCCCGTGCTGCGCAACCTCAGCTTTGCAGCCAAGCCCGGGCAAACCACCGCCATTATAGGCTCTACAGGCTCGGGTAAATCCACGCTGGTTAACCTTATCCCCCGCCTTTATGATGTAAGCACAGGTGAGCTGCTTATAGACGGCATTAATATAAAGGAGCTAAATCAGGCCGATTTGCACAGCTTGATAGGCTTTGTACCCCAAAAGGCCTTTTTGTTTAAGGGCACGGTTGCCAGCAACCTGCGCTATGGCAAGGAGGACGCCACGGAGGCGGAGATGTGGGAGGCCATTGAGACCTCACAGAGCCGTGACTTTATAGACGACATGCCAGAGGGCTTAAATGCGGATATAGAGCAGGGCGGCAGCAATGTCTCAGGAGGGCAGAGACAGAGGCTATCTATAGCCCGTGCACTTATTAAAAAGCCTCCTATATACATTTTTGACGACAGCTTTTCGGCTTTGGACTTTAAAACAGATGCAAAGCTGCGTGCAGCACTTGCAAAAAACCTGAGCGATGTAACCATTATAATAGTTGCCCAGCGTGTAAGCACTGTTATGAATGCCGACAACATAGTGGTTCTTGAGGACGGTGTTATTGCAGATATGGGCACACATGAGTATCTTATTAACAACTGCTCAATTTACAAGGAGATTGTAAATTCTCAGCAGAGAGAGGAGGACTTAGCATGAGTGAGAAACCAAGACAGCATAAAGCAAGAGGCCCAATGGGCGGCGGCCCTATGGGTATGGGCGGCAGCGGCGTTAAGGCCAAAAACTTTGGCAAATCCTTTAAGCGTTTGCTAAGCTATTTAAAGCCCAATGCTATATCCTTTGTATTAATTATAATATTTGCCATATGCAGTGTGGGGCTGGAGATTCAAGGCCCTAAGGTGCTGGGCACGGCTATTACCAAGCTTTTTGGCGGTGTTATGAGCAAAACCGTCAGCGAAACCCTTACAGACCTTAACGGCGGAACTTTCCCTGAGGGCATGACCAAGGATAAGCTTGTTACCTTTATAGATGCAGCTAAATCTGAGGAGTTCAAGCAATTTCAAGAGAGTGCGCAGGCAGGCAGGCCAAACCCCGTTCTGCTGCCTAAATCCATTGCAGGCGACCCTGCGCTTATGCAATTCTTTGGTAACATGATGCAAACCCTTGCGGCAAAGCAGCAGTCAGGAGATAGCGGAGGTTTGGGAGCTTCCTTTGTAAGCGGTGAAGGGCCGGACCTCTCAGGTATGCTCTCCAGCTTAGACGGCGAGCTGGGTGCAAACGCTAAAATAGATTTTGAGGGCATAGGCCGCATACTCATAAATGTGCTGCTGTTATATGTTATAGGCGCATTCCTCTCATGGATACAAAGCTTTATCAATGCAGGAATAAGCACCAAGATAGTTTACAACATGCGCAGGCAGATAGACGAAAAGCTCACCAGACTGCCCCTTAAATACTTTGACACCAACCCAAGGGGAGATATACTCTCACGCATAACCAACGATGTGGATAACATACAGCAATCCTTGCAGCAAAGCCTTAATCAGGTTATAACGGCAGTGCTCACGGTTATATTTACCATAGTTATGATGTTTAGCATAAGCATAACTCTTGCGCTAATCTCTATGGGTGCTGTGGTTATCTGTCTTGCAGTGGCGGGCTTGGTTGCAAGCCGCTCACAAAAGCACTTTAAAAAGCAGTGGCAGAGCACAGGCGACCTAAACGCCCATGTTGAGGAGATGTACACAGGCCACAACATTGTTAAGGTGTTCGGCAAACAGCAGGAGGCCATTGAGGTTTTTGAGGAGCACAACAACAACCTTTATCAATCCGCATTCAGGGCGCAGTTTATATCAGGTGTTATAATGCCCAGCATGAACTTCATTAACAACCTAAACTATGTTGCTATATGCATAGTAGGCGGCTTGAGTGTAGCCGCAGGCAGAATGGACTTTGGTAACATTCAGGCCTTTATTCAGTATTCACGCAGGCTTAATCAGCCGCTAACGCAAACGGCCAGCATAATGAATGTTCTGCAAAGCATGATAGCCTCTGCAGAGCGTGTGTTTGAGCTCCTTGACGAGCCTGAGCAGGAGCTGGACGCAGCCGATTCAGTCAAGCTGGAGAAGGTAAAGGGCTATGTAGCCTTTGAGAATGTAGACTTTAGCTACGATGCAGAAAATCCCCTTATCAAGGATTTAAATCTACAGGTTTCCCCGGGACAATCAATTGCCATAGTAGGGCACACGGGGGCTGGAAAGACCACCCTTGTTAATCTGCTAATGCGCTTTTATGAGGTTCAGGGCGGCAAAATTACCATAGACGGCACAGATATACGCCAAATGAAGCGTGACGATTTGCGCAATACCTTTGGCATGGTGTTACAGGATACCTGGCTGTTTAATGGCTCTATTAAAGAAAATATAGCCTATGGAGCTATAGAAAAGCCCACAGATGAGGCTATACTCGCCGCCTCTAATGCGGCCTATGTAGACAGGTTTGTGCGCCACCTGCCTGAGGGCTATGAGACTGTTCTCAACGATAACGCCTCTAACATCTCACAGGGGCAAAGGCAGCTTATAACCATAGCAAGAGCCTTTCTCTCTAACCCCGATATACTCATTCTGGACGAGGCCACAAGCTCTGTTGACACCCGCACAGAGGTGCTTATACAAAAGGCTATGGCTAAGCTTATGAAGGGCAGAACCAGCTTTGTTATAGCCCACAGGCTCTCAACCATAAGGGATGCGGATATAATACTTGTTATGGATAAGGGCTCTGTTATGGAGCAGGGCAACCATGCGGAGCTTATGGCTAAAAAGGGCTTTTACTACGATATGTTTATTTCGCAGTTTTCTAATGAAGAAACTGCATAGAATTAAATTAGGGGCTGCAGCACAACAAAACGTGCTGCAGCCCCTTTAGTTTACCGGCTTGAACCTTTACTCCACTGTTTTAACCGCATCAAAGTCATCTAAAACCTCTTGCTTGGGCTTTTTGGTAACAAGTGATACAATCACTATTGCCAAGGCTGAAAGCAGGAAGGCCGGCAGAAGCTCGTAAATATCAAAGTATCCGCCAAGGTCTCTTATAAGCAGCTTCCAAACAAACACTGCGCCGCCGCCTACTACCATACCTGCAACTGCACCTGCCCTAGTAATGCGCTTCCAAAAAAGGCAAAGCAGCATAAGCGGGCCGAAGGTTGCGCCAAAGCCTGCCCAGGCAAAGCTTACAACCTTAAATATAACGCTGTTCTCATTCCAAGCTATAACTATGCCTATAATTGAAATAACCAAAAGGGTTATGCGGCTTACATTCATAACCTGTTTTTCGCTCGCATTCTTTTTTAATAAGCCCTGATAGATGTTTTTTGAAACCGCAGATGAAGCAATAAGCAAATATGAATCTGAAGAGCTCATTGCGGCCGCAAGAATAGCAGACATAACTATTCCTGCCACTATTGGATGGAACAGGAATTGCGAGAAGGTTATAAACACATTCTCGGCTCCGGAGGCGGTAAGAAGCTCTGTGTTTGTTGCAAAGAGCGAACGGCTGATAAGGCCTATAACCAAAGCGGCGGCAAGAGATATAACGCACCATACCGTGGCAATAATCCTTGAACGCCTGAGCTCAGAGGTTTTGCGTATAGCCATAAATCTTAAAAGCACCTGAGGCATACCAAAATAGCCTAAGCCCCAAGACATGGTAGATATAATTGTAAGCAAGCCGTAAGGAGTTGCGTCTCCAAACAAAGGCTTGCCCTCGGCCACCAGTTGAACGCCGCTTGCGTCGACGCTGGGAGCAGCAAGTCCAAAGAAATCAACAAAGCCTGGAATATCGCCTACATTTTTTGCTACCTCGCCTATTCCACCGGCAGAGAATATGCCAAAAACCAAAACGGCAAGCAAGGCAAAAATCATAACCAAGCCCTGAACAAAGTCTGAGATACTCTCGGCCAAAAATCCACCTAGCAGAGTGTAAATAACAACTATAAGTGCGCTTATTATCATCATTACGTGGTAGTCAGTTCCAAATAATTGGCTGAACAGTTTGCCGCCTGTAACAAAGCAGCTTCCCACATAAACAGAAAAGAATATCAAAATAAACACAGAGGATATTGTTAAAATAATCTTTTTATTTTCTCTAAATCTGTTGCTAAAAAATTCGGGTATTGTAATTGCATTATCCACAACAAGTGAATAACGGCGCAGTCTTTTTGAAACCACAAGCCAGTTTATATAGGTGCCAAGGGCAAGCCCTAGGGCTGTCCAAAAAGCGTCTGCAAGGCCGCACCAATAGGCTAAGCCAGGCACTCCCATTAGCAACCAGCCGCTCATATCACTGGCCTCTGCACTCATTGCAGCAACCCACGGGCCAAGGCTTCGTCCGCCTATAAAGTAATCCTCGCTGCTCTTGTTTGCCCGCTTAGCGCAAACTATGCCTATTACAAGTATAGCAAGCATATACAAGCCCATTGCAAACAGAATCTTTGCCTGAGGGTCGTTCATTTTGAGCGCGAACTCAAAGCTCCAATCTCCCATTTTTGTGTACCGTTTGCCGTTAAAAAAATAAACGGCAAACCCCCTTTCTGTTAATATTTTCAGGAATAGATATAAAAACAAATCTCTTCCTAAACAACTTTAATACAAGTTTACCATAGATTAAAAATTTTTACAATATTAAATTTTTGTTCATAATCGGGATTTCTTGGCCTAGATTAAAGTAAAAATCCTTATTAACAGCTTAAACTTTGCACTTTTTTAATTGTTTAGCACATCCATATATTAAATTTTACATTAATAAAACTTTACTTTTAAATTTTATGTGCTAAAATTAATATGATAATCCTAAAAAATAGGGAGAAGTTAAAAGCTATGAAAAAAGCAATTGCATTAATATTTTGTGTTATTTTAATAAGCGGAGTGCTGGCAGGCTGCAAAAAGTCGGCGACAAATGAATATCCATTTACCTTAGGCGGGGTTAAGTTTACCGAAAAGCCCTCCCGAGTGGTTATACTCTCAGATTCTATAACAGAAATAGTGTGGTATATGCAAATGAACGCCGCTGTTATAGGCCGCCCTGAGGATTGCACAGTTGAAAAGGCAAAGGAAAAGCCCTCCTTTGGCACTCAGGAAAGTCCCGATACCCAAAAGATAATCTCTGACAGAGCAGAGCTTGTAATCTGTGACAGTGACCTGAATGATGATGCAAGGGATGCCCTGTTAAGAGCAGGCGTAAAGGTGCTCACCCTTAAGCCCGCAATTAACAGAGCCACTCTAAAGCAGCTGTATGCCAATATAGGCTCTGTATTTTACGGCCTAAATACAGGCAAGGAATGGGCGGAATCTGCCGTTAATCAGCTTTTAATAAGCATGGATGATGTAGAGCGCAGCTATGATACAGAGGAAGAGGTTTTACCCACCGTTTGCATGACCTTTGACACAGGCATGATTAAAATAGCAACAGGAGATACCATGATAAGCATGGCTATAAACTGCGCAGGGGGCTTGAACATAGCCGAGGACGCAGAGGGCTACCAGTTTGATACTGAGCTGCTGCGCACGGCTAACCCTCAGTTTGTGCTGTGTCCTAAGGGAGCGGGCTATACTCTGCGGCGCAACACGGATTTTCAAGATTTAGGCGCATTTGTAAAGGGCAGAGTTTACGAGCTGGATTACTCTCTGCTCACAAATCAGGGGGATTCCTTGCTTAAGCTAACCCAAAGGATAGGCGAGCTGATTCATCCAAACTTTAAAGCTGAGGGCGGAAGCATAAGCAGCCTAGCCAATGGCGAAGGGGCAGAGGAATAGAGTCACAGCAATTTTTACTGTATAAGTCTCTTTATTAACTGGTAGGGGCAGCTATGTGTCTGCCCCAAGGACGGGAAAATTACGGCAATTTGGGCAGACACGCAGGCCTGCCCCTACAGGAATTTAGACATGTTATTATTGAAAAGGAGGCAGTTGAGCCTTGCGTTTTTGTAAAAATATTGCACAAAGCTGCATATCAAGATTTAAAGCATATAATATAGATGAAAAGATGATTATACTAACAGTAATATCATTGTTTCTGCCATTCTTTTTGGCGGCCGTTCCTGTGGTGCTGTCTATGCTGTTTATCTTTGGAGATAAGCAGAGGCGCAGCCGCCTTGCCGCTGTGCCGGGCAGCCTGTTTATACTGGCTTTTTTGCCTGTTATAAGCCTTGCGGCGGTTCTAAACCGCAATTGGATAGGCCTTATGGTGGGCAGCCTGATTTGGATTATGTTCATGTACGGGGTGTATATGCGCAGTGTAATGAACAGCAGGCTCTTTAAAGATATACAGCTTGTAATAATCTCCTTGAGCATAGTCTCGGCTCTTATTGCAATTACTCAAAAGCTGCTAAACCGCTCAACCCGCTCTACATCAACCTTTTTTAACCCCAATTATTACGGCTTTATGATAGAGCTGTTTATGCTGGTGGCGGTGTTTTACCTTTTTACATATAAAAAGCATAAGCACCTTGTAATTTCGGCTATAATATTAAATTTGGCGGGGCTGTTCCTCTCCAACTGCCGTACTGCTTGGATAGGCCTTATTGCGGGAGTTTTGCTGCTGCTCATACTTTCAAAGAAATACAAATTTACGCTGTTGCTGCTTGCTCTGGGGGCTTTAGTGGCCGGTTGCGCCATATTCTTCCCTGAGATAATGCCCCGATGGAACGCCTCCAGCGTGAACCACGCCGCAGACCAGCGGGAGCTTATGTGGTGGATTTCGTCTAAATCTGCAATGCAATCACCAATAATAGGGCGGGGGCTCTATGCCTACACCCAAATTTGGAACAGTAATTTAGTGGGATATAAGACAGTTCACTGCCACAACCTATTTTTAAATTCATTCCTAGATACAGGCATAATAGGCACTCTGCTGTGGCTTGGTTACATTATAATGCATCCGATTAGTGTATATATTAGAAAAAGAAGAGGCCTTGGTGAGCAAATTGAGGGCAGTTCAAGGCTGATTTTGCCCATACTGCTAACCTGCCTATGCCACTGTATGACAGATATACCTGTGCTGGGTGTACAGCCCCTTATAATGTTGTTTGTGTTGCTCTCCTGCGCAGGAAGCGGAAGTTTCAAGAAGCAAGAGGTAAGAAGTAAGAGGTAAGAGGTGTGATATGAAAAAAGCCTTTCTTATTAAAACTATTATCATAGCAGCCGCAGCTTTTGTTGCGGCTGTTGCTGCTATAGCGGGATTGTTCTATTTTGGTGTGCTGCACTTTAACAATCCCTCGGCTAAGGTATACCCTGTGCGTGGGGTGGATAGTTCCTCCTATCAGGGCGAGATTAACTGGCAAACGCTGGCTAAAGAGGGCATAGACTTTGCCTATGTCAAGGCCACAGAGGGCAGCACCTATGTGGATTCCTGCTTTGAATATAACTTAGAAAATGCGCTTAAAACAGACTTATATATAGGTGCATATCATTTTTTTAGCTTTGAGAGCTCCGGCAGTGCGCAGGCCGCACATTTTATAGCTACAGTCCCTTTAAATGATGGAATGCTGCCCCCTGTGGTTGACCTTGAGTTTTATGGGGACTATGAAAATCATGCGCCCTCAAAGGAAGCTGTAACAGCAGAGCTTAATGACATGCTGGAGCGGCTGGCTAAGCACTATAACAAAAAGCCGTTGATTTATGTAACTAAAGAGAGCTATGAGCTTTATATCTCAGGGGGATTTGCAGAGTATGACATCTGGTTTAGGAATGTAACAGGCAAACCAAAGTTAAATGACGGCAGGGAGTGGACACTGTGGCAGTACTCTAACAGGCACAGACTTAAAGCCTATTCAGGCAGCGAGCCCTACATAGATTTTAATGTCTTTAATGGGAATATAGCAGACTTCAAAAAAGTATTTAATCTACAATAAAATACACACCGTAATAGGATTGCAAAGCTTTAATTTGCCCTATTACGGTTATTTTTTTGTGTTGCTGCAGTTAAAAACCAGGCTCTTCAGGTGGGTTTTGTTTAGAAACATTTATTTAAAAACCAAGGGGGTACGGCATATGCCTTATCAATCGGTTTCAAGTTTGTAATATTTCTAAAAAATCGCATTAATACTAGGTTTTTTCAGGGAGGATATTTGAAATAAATTTCAAAATGAAACTAAATATATTTCATTTTGAAACTTGAATTATTTCAAAAAGGCCATTTTGGCAGGCGAAAATCCCTTCGATTCTGTTATTTTGCACATAAACAGAGGTCGAATTCCGCTGGGAAAAAACGGTCACATTTTGCGGAATGACCTATTATTAGTACTTTGACTGTCAAGCTCCTATTTTACCTTATACGATAAAATCATGCTTTATCTGTGCATATTGCACAAAAATTTTGGAGTCGGGGATTTGACAACCCTGCCCCAAGTGCATATAATACAAACAACGCCAAATAATATTTCCAAACGGCGGCCGAAGAATCAGGGTACCCCCCTCACTCTACAAACACTGCTTTGAGTATTCGGTACTTTATTTAAGACAAGGAGAGACTTTATGGATAACCTTAAAAGCACTGTTGCCCGTGTTGCATATTTTTTGCGCAAACGTACGGTTGCAGTGGGGCTGTTACTTGCTGTATGTGTTATAGCATCGGTGGTGGTTACAGCCAATGTCACCTCAGTGAATATCATTGATGGCGGCAAGCAAAAGAAAGTTATCACCATGAGGCGCAATACTAAGTCTATATTAAACCAGGCGGGGATAGTCCTTGCCGGAGATGATGAAATTGTTGTTGACCAAGCAAACAGAAGCTATAAAGAGATAACCATTTTTCGCGCCTTTGATGTGGTGATTCTGGCAGACGGAAAAGAGACACTGGTCAAAATGGCAGGCGGTACAATCGCAGACGCTCTTGACGAGGCCGGCGTAACCCCTCCCGATGCGGACGACATCATCAATTATGCAATTGATGATAAAATTAAGGCAGACATTAAAATTCAAATTGACAGAGTGGAATACAAGACCACAACAGAGGAAAAGACCATTCCCTTTAACACAGAAGAGGTTAAAACAGCCGATTTAGCCAAGGGTAAAACCAAGGTTCAGGTTAAGGGAGTTAACGGCATCAAGGTTACTGTGTATCAGCAAAAGTTTGTTAACGGCGAGCTGATAAACTCCACTGTTTCAAGTGAGAAGGTAACCAAAAAAGCGGTTACAAAAAAGGTTTTAGTGGGCACAGCCGTTGCTAAAACACAGCCTAAAACTCAGGCTAAAACAACCACCACACAGGGCAAAGCCAATGAAGAGCAAAAAACAACAGCGGCCACCAAAAAGAAGAGCGAAGACAGCACAGGCGGCGGAACAGTTGTTACAGCAAGTGGCAAAACGCTGACTTACAAAAAGCTTATAACAGGCAGCGGTACAGCCTACACTGCTCCGGCAGGGGCCAAAACAGCCTCCGGCAGACCGGCGCAATACGGCAATGTTGCGGTTAATCCTAAGGTTATACCCTATGGTACAAGGCTTTATATCGTTTCAACCGACGGCAAGTTTGTCTATGGTGAGGCGGTTGCGGCAGACACAGGCTCAGCCTTAAAAAACGGCAACGCAGTTGTAGATTTGTTCTACAACACCAAAGCCGAGTGCTACTCCTTTGGCCGCAGGAATGTTAAAATTTATGTTTTATAAGTAAAAATTAAAAAGCACCCATATCGAAGCAATTCGATATGGGTGCTTTCTTTAGGCTCTTTGCTCCAAATATCCTGCTATTGCCCTAACCCCTATGTCCGATTGCTTCTCTGAATATGAAATAGCCGCTTCGCTGTTATCCTTGGCATAATCGGGCAAGGCTCTTCCCTGAACAAGAAAGAAGACGTAGTCTTCAAAAATCTCAATTTTTGAGGCTCTTAGCTTTGCCAGCATTTCAGGGTTATTTAGCCACTTGGCCATTTGCCGCTTTTTATAGCCCTGAAAGGCAGAGGCAACCGCTTCCGCATGTCCTCTTTTGGCCTTTACCGCCACAAAGGTATCTGCATAGCTCTGCATAGCAGGGCCTTCGGCCAGTATATCCACATAAAGCTCGGGAGTTAATCTAAACTCCTCCTCAATTTGCTTTTTAGTAAGAGGGATTGTTGACATATAGCTTTCGCCGTATGCACTCTTAACTGCGTTGCGAAATCCCGTTAAGGGCATGTTGTCTGCTATAGAGGAGACCTCGCTCTCAGTGTTAAGCTTGCGGCAGCCCGCAAGCACAATAAAGAACATCAGGAATGAAACAAAGGCGAGCATAATCTTTTTAACCAATTTGCGTTCCCCTTTCCTTCAAAATTGCGCAATTGCTTGCAAGATTATTTTCTTCAAATTTGCAAAAAATAAAGGAGGCAAATAAGCTAGAGCAATAATTCTAAAACTTTCTTTTGGCTTAAAGGCTTGAATATACATTTAATTTTTGGCGGATAATATAAACACTTCCAAAATTTTTATGTTCACCCTTGTGTTAGCTGTAAATATTGCTATTTTTGGTAAAAACACATATAAACTTGCTGTTTTATGTTTACAAATGGCGGCAAGTGTGGTATAATAGAATCAAATCTCGTAAGGGCAGACCTATGTGTCTGCCCAAGTTACTAACAAAATTCGTTTTTGGGCAGACGGTTCGTCTTAGGGCAGACACATAGGTCTGCCCCTACACAGCAAGTTAATCACGGAGGTTTAACACCATGAAACAGAAATTTTTTGCTTTTTTAATAACAGCGGCACTTATCCTCTCCCTTTTGGCTTCCTGCAAGCAAAAGGACACAGTCTCCTCCTCGTTTTGGGATGGCTACTCCAGCACAGCAGCTGCAACAGAATCTGCTTTTGAGGCAACTCCCCTGCAAAAGGGAGAGCAGGTGCTTCAAAAGGCAAGCGTTAATCAGCTGGTTGAAAAGCTGGGAGCTTACAGCAGCTATCAAACCGCCTGCTGGGGCGCAGACGGCCAGCCCCGCCTAAACCTAGAGTGGGAGGACGTATTTGTCCAGCTTATAGGCGGCAAGCTCTCCTTTTCTGAGGATGCTAAATATCACGATTTTAGCGAAAAGCCCGCCACTTTAACAGATAGCGATAAAGCCGAAGAAATGACCGTTACAGGCATTGTGTGGAAAAAGGCTGGGCTTTTCTCTGTTCGCAGCATAGACATAGGTGCGGCTGTAGATGCTGTTAAGCCGCTTTACATCGGCGGCTCTTACGGTGTAGCTGATTTTTCGGCCTACACGGGCGGCAAGGATAAGCTCTCTAAGTTTATGAACAGCATTAATGCCGAGAACAGCCTTACACTTACCAATCCTGATATGGCCGAGGTAAACGCAGCTCTGCAGGCCGATGGCAATGCTTCTTATGAGTACACAACATTTTACTTCTCCAAGGATGTTCTAGTTGCAATTGCTCAGGGCAATGCAATATTGGGGAACAACGATTAAGTCCCGCTAAAAACCCGTAGGGGCAGACCTGCGTGTCTGCCCAAGGACTAGGCGTGTTGTGTGTTAGTACCGGATTCAGTTTGCCTCATCTGCAAGGCTGCGACTGACTGAATTCTAGCTTCTAGCCGGGCAAACACATAGGTCTGCCCCTACAAATGAGTTAGTAAATAGAGGAATAACGACTAGCAGGAAGGTTAACCCTATGAAACGTAAAATTTTCGCACTTTTAATTGCAGTTGCGCTCATTCTCTCCCTTTTGGCCTCTTGCGGCCAAAGTAAGGACACCGACTCCTCGTTTTTGGAGGCCTCCTCCGGCACAGATGTATCAGCAGTCTCCGCCGAAGAGAAGCCCCAATATCCCGCCGAAATAGAGCTAAGCGACGCCGAGTGGACAGAGCTGAATATCTTCTTTTCAAACTTTGCAGAGCAGCATTTTGATTCCTACAGCAGCAAAACCGGTGATGATGAGCTGGCCGCCTTTGCCCTGTTCTTTAACTACTACAATAATGGCACGCTCTTCACTCACGAGAGCGGCACAATCAAGGGCACAGACGGTGACTTTAACTACAACTGCTATGTTCCAAGCAAGGAGATTACTTCAACAATACAGCGGTTCTTTGGCCGCAGCTATATCCCTCAAGCCTTTGGGTGGCGGGGGAGCGGCAGCGTAAATGTTCTGCTTAAAAACGAAAAGTTTTATTTTGTAATCGGAGATGGGGAATCCCTCACCGACTTTGCTCAGGTGACTAACTTTGCAGATAACGGCGACAAAACCTTTACGGCCGAAATTACGCTTTACAGGGACAATTCCATAGGCGGCGGCAACCTTGTAAATAAAGAGGTTTATGCCCCTGCCCAAAATTGGAGTCAGGCCATTAAAGACCGCTGCGAAAAGAGCTCCACCACCGCTACAGCCATAGTTGCAAAGCAGAAATACAATGGCAAAGAGGTTTACAGATTATTGGAGCTCAAATAATAACAGGAGATGAGCACATGGGCTTATTCAACAAAAAGAAGCAAATTCAATCGGTCACATTAGACCATAAAAAGAATCAAATTCAACCGGTCACATTAGACCCTATTTTGGTTTCCGCCATGTTTGCCGAGCTGGATATGGATTTTATCAATATCACAGACGAGGTAAAAAACGATAGGGAGAAGTACATCTCTGTGCTGCGTGAATACACTCAGGATAGAGAGAGCAGAACACGCCTGTGGGCGTGGCGCAAGCTAAGAGCCCTCTCTGTGTACCCTGAGGAGGCTCAGGCCAAGGAGGTTTTGGGCTTTGTAGCAGAGGTGGGCACAAACGGCGGAATCGATTATCTGGCCGCCTATGCCGACAGCTCTGCACGCTACTACAATTTTAGCGGTGCAGCTGTGATTTATGAGGGCGGAGTAAGCCCTCAGGTTGACAGTGAGATTCAAAAGCTCATAGAGCTTGCAAAATATCCCGTGAGCATAATAGGCCTGTGGGAGGGCGCAAGGCTTGCACCTCCTCCTCAGGGCTTTATAAGATTAAACTTCTTAACACCAAGCGGCCTGCTCTTGGGTCAAGGCCCTATGGACGCAATACAAAACGACCCTCTGGGCAGAGATGTTTTAAACCAAACTGTTGTGTTGCTGCAATTGCTAACAACATTGCACTAAAATTGGTATAATCTAGTAGAGTGTATACGATTTGTTTAAAAATAATCCTTGCATTTGCCGCTGGGATATGCTATAATACTTAGGCGTGAAAGTTAGGTAATTCATGGAGGTATAAATATTATGGGTATAGGTTCTATTATTTCAGGAAGCGTTCTATTGGTTTTTTCACTGTTGATTATTCTTGTAGTTCTTTTACAGGAAGGTCACCAGGCTAATCTCTCCGGTGCTATTGCAGGCGGAGCAGATACCTTTTTAGGCAAAAATCAGGCAAGAAGCGTTGATAATTTTCTTGCTAGATGGACCAAATTCATAGCCATTGCGTTTTTTGTGCTAACCCTTGTTTGCAATGTATTTACAGTTATAAATAAATAATAACTGTAGTTATAATTCCTTGGCACAGTATTGGGCGGCCGCCTTTTTAGGAAGCACCATGACCCTCTGCTTTGCCAGCGGAAAATATTTAAAGAGGTGTAATAATGCTGCAAAAAGAAATCAAAGATCAAATCATTAAGGAGTATGCCCGTCATGAGGGCGATACTGGCTCTCCAGAGGTTCAAATTGCTATTCTTACAAGAAGAATCAATGACCTCACAGGCCACCTTAAAATCAACAAGCACGACCACCACAGCCGCAGAGGCCTGTTAAAAATGGTTGGTCACAGAAGGAATTTACTTAATTATCTTACCAAAAAGGATGTTGAGCGTTATCGTTCTATCATTGCCAGATTAGGTATACGTAAGTAATTATTTTGAGGGAGCGCAAACGCACTCCCTCTTTCCACTTTGTTAATAAACGGCGGAGCAATCAACGGCATAGCAGTGAAATGTGTGCTTATTTCTTCAATCAAACCATGCCGTATCGGATGCACTGTGGCGGTAAATCGGTTAATTCCGGTGTGCCGTGTTGTAAGGCACAGTGTATCCGATACGCAATGGCTTGATTGCGGCAAAGCAGAAATGAGCACAGATTTTATTGCTAAGTCAGGCTGTTCCTCCGTAAATAATAGGAGGTAAATTATTAATGTTTGAAAATTACAAGGTATTTACAACCGACTTTGCGGGCAGACCGCTGGTGGTTGAAACAGGCAAAATGGCTCAGCTTGCCAATGGCGCATGTCTTGTGCGCTATGGTGAAACAGTTGTGCACGTGGCGGTTGCCGCCTCTGCAAAGCCTAGAGATGGCATAGACTTCTTCCCTCTCTCTGTAGATTTTGAAGAAAAGCTGTACTCAGTGGGCAAAATCCCGGGCTCTTTCCTTAAAAGAGAGGGCAGACCAAGCGATAAGGCCGTTTTGGCCTCACGTGTTATCGACAGACCAATCCGTCCGCTCTTCCCTAAGGATATGCGTAACGATGTATCTGTTGTTGCCACAGTAATGAGCGTAGACCCCGATTGCTCCCCTGAAATCACCGCAATGGTGGGCACCTCTGTTGCCCTCTCAATCTCCGACATCCCGTGGAGAGGTCCAATCTCTGCTGTTTCTGTGGGCTTGATAGATAACGAAATCATCATCAACCCCAATGAGGCAGAGCGAGCTAAGTCCAAAATGGCAGTTACCGTTGCCTCCACCGATTCCCGCATTGCCATGATAGAGGCAGGCGCAGAGATGGTAAGCGACGATATTATGTATCAGGGCATAATCGCAGGCCACGAGGCCAATCAGCACATAATAGACTTTATCAGCGATATAACCGCCGAAATAGGCAAAGAGAAGTTCTCATACCCCTCAAATGAGCCGGATGAGGATATGCTCGCCGCCGTTAAGGCCTTTGCAACAGAGCAGATTGAGCTGGCTCTGGATACAGACGACAAGCGCATTAGAGATGAGAGGCTTAAGCCTATCTATGAGGCCGTACACGCCGAATTTGACAGCAAGTACCCCGATAGTGCAGCTAAGATAGACGAGTGCATGTATAAGGCACAAAAGGCCGTTGTACGCCGCTGGCTGCTTCAAGGCAAGCGTGTAGACGGCAGAGGCATGGACGATTTACGCCCCCTCGCCTCCGAGGTATCCCTTCTGCCCAGAGTACACGGCTCCGGCCTGTTCACCAGAGGTCAAACTCAGGTGCTTACAATAGCCACTCTAGGCCCAATCAGCGACAGACAGCTCCTTGACGGCATTGACGCAGAGGAGTTTAAGCGTTACATGCACCACTACAACTTCCCCTCTTATTCTGTGGGCGAAACAAGACCCTCAAGAGGCCCGGGCAGGCGTGAGATAGGTCACGGCGCACTTGCCGAGCGTGCCTTAGTCCCCGTTATTCCCCCTGAGGAGGAGTTCCCGTATGCACTGCGCCTTGTCTCTGAGGTTGTCTCCTCTAACGGCTCTACCTCACAGGGCTCAATTTGCGCCTCTACCTTGGCTCTTATGGATGCAGGCGTACCCATTAAAGCACCTGTTGCAGGCATCTCCTGCGGCCTTATAACCGAGGGTGACAACTGGTCAACCATGGTTGATATTCAAGGTCTTGAGGACTTCTTCGGCGATATGGATTTCAAGGTTGCAGGCACTCACGATGGCATTACAGCTATCCAAATGGACTTAAAGATAGACGGCTTGACTCCTGAAATGGTCAAGGAGGCCTTGGAAAAGACACATAAGGCTAGGCTTTATATCCTTGATGAAATCATGCTCAAGGCACTTGCAGAGCCCAGAACAGAGCTTTCAAAGTATGCTCCCAAAATGCTCTTTACCATGGTTCCTGTGGATAAAATCCGTGAGGTTATTGGCTCAGGCGGCAAGGTTATTCAAAAGATTTGCGCTGAGTGTCAGGTTAAGGTTGACATTGACGATGACGGCAAGGTGTTTATCTCCGGCATTGATATTGACAACTGTAACCGTGCTCTTGCTATTGTTGAGACTATAGCTCATGACCCAGAGCCGGGCGCAATTTACAACGGAGTTGTAACACGTCTGATGGACTTTGGCGCATTTGTTGAAATAGCTCCGGGCAAGGAAGGCCTTGTGCACATCTCCCAGCTTGATGTAAAGCGCACTGAGAAGGTTACAGACGCCGTAAACATAGGTGATACTATCATGGTTAAGGTGACAGAGATAGACGACAGAGGCAGGCTTAACCTCTCCCGCCGTCAGGCATTAATTGAGGTGGAGGGGCTTACTCCCGAAAACGAGATAAGCGACGCACCCCGCCGCCCACGCCCCTCAGGCGATAGGGACAGAAGGCCGCCCAGAAGGTAACTTCAAATAGACATTATTTTAGGGAGGCTGTGGAGGCCTCCCTTTTTGTGGGTGCAATAATCCAAATTGTAAATAAGGCAAGTTTCTTTTGCCAAATTTCTTGACATTAACCAAGAATAATGCTATCTTTGAATAGATAAATCTTGAAAAACATGGCAAAGTTTAAAACAATAAGAAAGGTAGGGCGCAGGCACAGCAAACATTTTTTAAATAAATTGTTGGTGTGTGGGCTAACAGCACCCATGCACAGTTACTCCAAATTTTAATTTGTCTAGTAACCCCTGCATCTAACACATGGTGTTTAATATGAGTAAAACCCTTAAAGCTTATTTCAACTTAGCTAAAAAGTATGCTATACGTGAAAAGATAAAGCTCGCCTATTTGCTTTGCGGGCTACTAATGACACTTTGCTTTTCCTATAATATTTTACACACTGTTGATATGAAGGGCTTTTTGTCCTTTCAGCTGCTATCAGAAAATCTGGTTACAGGAAAGGCTATTGCAGATAACAGTCTTAATGTATTTGACAATGGTGGATTTTTGTGTGACTACCAGGTGGGAGCTGATTTTGAAGAGGACAAACAGCTGTATATGGAAAATCACATCCCTGCAGATGACCACATATTTGCTACTTATACAAGACAAATAGGCCTACAGGGCATGTTCTTCTCTTTTGTAAATAAGCTACCGCTGCCAAAGCCTATTATTTACTATCTGGTTCAATTACTGTATTCGGCAATATTATCTGCGGTGCTTCTTAGGCTTTTGGCCTTTTTAATAGAGGGATTTAAATATTATAAAACGGCTATTCTGTGTTTTTCGCTTAGCACAATATTTTTCTGCCCTACCCTATTAAACATGGCTAAAAATCTTTATTGGGTTCCATTCACGTTTTTTTTACCGATGCTGGCGTGTTTTTATGCCGCAGTTAAATTTAAAAATGAGCCCTTTAAATTTAAAAGCCTTGCCCTTATATCCCTTGCTGTTTTTATCAAGTCTGCCTGCGGATATGAATATATAAGCACAATTTTGATAAGTGCGATTATACCTGTTGTTTACTATGCGGTTATGAATAAATACAAGCTAAAGAGCACTGCTCTGCAATTTATTAGGGTCTCCGTTGCGGCAGTCAGTGGATTTGTGCTTGCAGTGGCGATTCATACTCTGCAAAAGCTTGCGGTTTTAGGCTCTCTTAGCGAGAGCATAAAGGATTTGGCAGATAATGCCTCAGGCCGCACATTTAATCCGGAATCTCTTAGCGATTCGGCTCGACTTAATAAAAATATGATGGGTGTGTTGATTCCTTACTTTGCCTATCCTGTGCTGATAATTGCTATAGTTATTATAGCTGTGGTTATAGGCATTAAGCTTAAACGTAAAAAATGGGGCAATCCCATGGCTGCGCTGGCAATATCCTTGGGGCTGGCATTTCTTGCGCCAATGTCATGGTATGTGCTGGCAAAAGGACATGCAATGGTGCACACTGCGTTTAACACTGTTCTTTGGAGTGTACCCTTTTCAATATTTGCCTTTGTGTTCCTCTTCTATGCAATAACACAGAGCTTTTCAATCAAACCGGCTTATCAGATTACTGCGTTTTCGCTTTTTCTGCTTCTTGCGGCGGGAGTGAACAATCTCCTATATACAGGGGACTACACTAAAAAAGCACTCATGCTTGTGCCTGTATACAAAATACAGAGCATAGTTAAGCCTATTTCTTACGAGATGCCCTTTGTTACAACGTGGAATGACCAAGGCGTGAGCTATATAAGCACAGATGGTTCTCGCCGAATATATGCAATGCTCATGCTTGCTAATGGAGAAATAAGCATAAACGGCCAAAAGTTCCACTTTGATTTTGTACAGAGTGAGAAAGCAGAGAAGAGCATAGTCATAGCCCTAAAAGAAGAGCTGCTGGAATATCCGCAGTCTGTTATTATAAATATACCGTAAAATATTAAAAAAACATGGCAAAGTTTAAAACAATAAGAAAGGTAGGGCGCAGGCACAGCAAACATTTTTTATACGGTTGGTGTGTGGGTGTTCTAACACATGGTGGTTAATATGAAATCTATAACTAAGCTTATAAGCAGAGCTCTTTGCGGGGCTTTGGCTCTTGCCATTCTAGGCAGCAATGCCCTTGCCGGCGAGGTTGTGCCTCTGCCCAGAGTTTACTCCGAAATTACCGCGCCGGAGGGCTACACTGCGCTAACGCAGGATAATCTGGAGCAGCACAAGGAATATATCACCGAGACGCTTAAATCCACCGTAGCTGTCATGCAAGAATATTTTGGTATGATGTATATGTACTGCGAAATGCACTCCCCTGATGAGAGAACCCTTATAGGCCTGAGCGTTTACGGCATAGAAGGCAATACTGTTTTTGACCTTAGAGAGGCAAAGCCTGAGGCCGCAGAGTATATAAAAGAGTCTATAGGCAACCAGTTTAACTGCAAAAGCATTGATGTAGTTGAGGACGAAAGGGCTAAATTTGTCAGGGCAGAGTATACCTTTAAGAACACAAATGAGGAAGGTATAACCTATGCGACCATTCGAAACGGCGCAAATTTTGCCCTCACCCTTTCAAAACCGAAGGGAGAGAGCATAACTGCGGCCGATAGAGAGGCCTTTGACGTGGCTTTTAAAAGCCTTAAATTTACCGAGGATTTACCAAATCCTAAAACTCAAAACTGGCTGACTATAGTGCTGATAGCTGTGATAGCTCTAGTGGCCTTTGGAATAGGCTTTGTTGTGCTTAACAAAATGAACGGCTGGGGCGACAAAAGAAAAGCCCTGCGTGATAAAATGAGAAACAGAAAGAGCTAAGGCTACTTCTTGCCAAGAGCCTTGACTATCTCGCCTATAACTATGGTGTGATAGTCTTTTGCTGCGTAGTTTTCGTCTATGTCGGGGAGCTTGAAGCCCTTTGGGTCTATAACCTGAGTGTATAGCTTGCGGCACAAAAACACTTGATTAGCCTCTGCAAAATAGGGTGCTTTTTCATCAAATATGGGGGTTAAGTCCGCATCCTTAACCTTATTTGTATCTCTGCCGGAAACTCTGCCGCACAGGGCAAGAGCCTGACGGTAGGAGCTTTCAAGGAATGAGCAGGTAAAGTACTCCTCACGCTCCACAAATTCGTGGGTGTAACGCTGGGGTCTGATGTAGCAGGTGACTGTATACTTGTTCCATATAACGCCCAATGCGCCCCAACTGGCTGTCATGGTGTTAAAGGACTTCTTATTCCCCGCCGTTATCAGCATCCAATCCTTATCTAGTGTGGTAAATGGATTTAGCAAAAGCTCGGAAGGGGCTATTTGTACAAATTTAGACATGAAATACCTCCTAGTGTGATTAGTCATAATCATCTTATGCAATGTCTTATTTAATTGTACCATATTACATAAAATTTTACTATCCTGTTTATTAACAATGCCGAATTGTCTCAATAGGAGTGAGCAAATGATACAAACTATTGGCGCCAGACTTGGTACAGCTGCCCAAATGGTACGCAAGGGCGCACGCTTGGCCGATATAGGCACAGACCATGCCTATCTGCCTATTTTTTTGTTGCAGGAGGGGCACATAGCCTCGGCTATTGCGGCGGATATTAATCCTCTGCCCCTGCAAAAGGCTAGGGACAACATAGCTGCAAACGGGGCGGAGGGGCGCGTTAAAGCCCTGCTCTCCAACGGCTTGGAGGCCGTTTTGCCTGAGAGTGTAGATGATATTGTAATAGCAGGTATGGGCGGGGAGCTGATTGCGAAAATCTTAGTCGATTGCCGCTGGATTAAGAATGCAGGATATAATCTGATTTTGCAGCCCATGACACGCCCTGAGGCTCTGCGGAGTTACCTTTTTGAGAACGGCTTTGAGCTGCTCAGAGAGGAGGCTGTTGAGGAGGCAGGGAAAGCTTATGTAGTGATAAATTCGGCCTACACAGGCCGAATTAAGCCCTTTACGGCCAGTGACATATACATAGGCAAGCTTAGGGCGGAAGACCCTGCAAGCCGCAAATATTTGAGTAAGGTGTATACCTCTCTGCTCAAGGCAAAAAAGGGCGCAGAGCTTACTTGCGACGCAGAAACAGCCGCATTTTATCAGCAAGCTATATTGAAATTGGAGGCCCTGATTTGAAAATAAAAAGAAAGGTAGAGATGCAGGCACAACAGGTGAATTTTTATATAATGTTGGTGTGCGGGCTCTCTAACACATGGTGTTTGATTTGAGAATAAAACAAATAAATGACTATATAAACAAAATAGCTCCCTATAACACACAAATGAGCTTTGATAACGCCGGATTTTTGGCCGGTGATATAAACGCTGAGTGTAACACAGCATTGGTGTGTCTGGACATAACCCCAAGGGTCATTAAAGAGGCCGTAGAGCTTGGCGCAGAGCTGATTGTCAGCCATCACCCCATTATATTTTCCCCTCTTAAAAGCGTCACTGCGGGGAGTATAGCGTATTTGCTTATAAAAAATAATCTGGCTGCAATATGTGCCCACACCAATTTAGATATGGCCTCAGGCGGGGTTAACGACGCCCTTGCGGAGGCTATCGGTCTGCAAAACATACGCCCTATAATCCCCGAGCACGAGCAGAGCTTTTACAAGCTGAGCGTGTTTGTGCCAAAGGGCTATGAGGAGGCTGTGCGCAAGGCTGCAATTCATGCGGGTGCGGGGACTCTCGGGGCATACAGCGGCTGCTCCTTTGAAAGCGAAGGCTGTGGACGTTTTACTCCCTTGCAGGGGGCAAATCCACATCAGGGCACAATTAATACAGAGGAAGAGGCGGCGGAAGTCAAGCTTGAGCTGCTCTGCCCCCCTGATTTAACAGGGGAGATAGTTAGGGCGGTGCTTGCTGCTCACCCCTATGAAACTCCGGCCTACGACCTGTTTGTAAACGAGGCTGTAAAGCAGCAGAGCTTTATTGCAAGAATAGGCACGCTAAAATGCGATATGTTCCCAAATGAGTTTGCATATCATGTAAAATCCAGCCTTAATGCGGCTGCCGTAACCTATACTCAGGGCAAGGATAAAATCAAAACAGTTGCTGTGTGCGGCGGTTCCGGCGCAGAATACTGGCCTAAGGCCAAGGCCTTGGGTGCAGACGCCTTTTTAACGGGAGAATCTAAGCATCACCAGCAGCTGGAAGCGGCGGAGGCAGAGTTCACCCTTGTTACAGCCGGACACTATGAAACAGAACACCCTATAGCAAAAAAGCTAAGCGAAAGGCTGCAAAATCAGTTCCCTGAGGTGAGGTTTATGGCCTCAGCACAGGAGTGCTCGCCTATCAAGGGTGTGTAGTTGAGGCTCTCTAAAAAACTGTAGGGGCAGACCTGTGTGTCTGCCCAGATTGCTGTAAAATTTCCGTCTTTAGGCAGACACATAGGTCTGCCCCTACAGCTAGCAAGGTGCATAGTTAGGCAAGTTGTGTTCACGATGCAGGTGAAACTTTAACATCTCTCATTAAACGGGGCAGCTTGGCCTCGTTTTTTGTTTTTACAGGCTTGCTGGCCTCTACGGCCTTAACAGGCACGGCTTTGGCCGCTTCAAGCCTCTTTTTTTGCGCTACAATCTCACCGTAAAAGCAGAGCTCCATTAAAAGCAGACCTATTATTATAAGTGTGCTTAAAGCTACGTTTGTTCTGCTTGTAAAGCTCATACTGCCTGTTGCAACTAAAAATCCGAAAACAAGAATCGCCCCAAACATGCCCTTTATGCGCATTCCTGAGGGCTTGTTGACACAAAAGATAAATACCGCAGCAGTAATAACTAATGTTCCAATTAAAATCTTCATAATACTACACCTCTTTATATAACGCTCGTTTGTTCGCCTTACAATTATTATTATAACACTTTTTCTGCAAATTGCAAGCATTATTTTTATACATGTCCTATTGTTAGTACATGTAATCGACAAAATGCGATGTTTAAGCCCTTTTTTTGATTCTTTTCACGCCTCAAGCCATAAATTTTATGGTGGTATTTACTATTTTAGCATGGATTATTTGGTTAAATGGTATACCTGTTTTTTGTGGGTGCATCAATAAGAAGCAGGACAGCAGTTACTGCCATAAGCGTATATTGATCCTCTAAACGGGTTACATTAACAGGTATATCGCCAACATCTATAGTTGTGCCCTTAAAGGAGGTTAGCTCCCTTTGCAGGCTTACCACGGCACTGCCTATATCATTGCTGGCAAGGCTTAAGGAATTGCGTGAGGACATGCCGCAGCATATGGCCACGTTGGGTTTTTTGAGCATAAGGGCAATGGCTGAGTAGTTGGATTCCTCCAGCACGGCTATGCAGGAGGGGCTAAAGGTGATAGACTCTGCGCTCTCAAAATTCCGCTTAAAAATAAGGATAGTATCGGTATCGTCAATACGTGCGACGCTCTCGGTATCGTAGATTATCAAATCAGGATTTTCGCCGCCTGTGCGAATTAACCCGTTTGCGCTGAAGGATTCTATACAATAGTGCTTGCCTAAAGCCCTCAGTAAGGCCTGTTGTATGGAATCGTCGCCCTTTTTGCCTAAAATTACTATTCTTATCATGGAGCACCACCTTATATATGTTTGTAAGTATTCACCAGAGCAAAAAAATGCAGGAGCACAACCCATATATTTAAGTATGAATTGATTATAACACAAATAATTGCAAAAATCAACACATTTCCACAATTAATGTTGCATATTCTTGCCTTATTATTGATATATTGGGCTTAAGGTAATAAATTTAGCGAATATTAACTTGTTTTTGTCAAATCTCGACAAACAAAGCTGTTTTTAGGATTAAATTGCTTTAATCGCCTAAAATAATGCGCTTTATTGCATATTTTTGTTAAATTAAAAACTGCACATGTTTCGTAGGGGACGATGTCCACATCGTCCCGTTTTTACGAAATTCATAGGTATTTACGGGATGATGTGGACATCATCCCGTACGGCTCTGTAAAACCTTAGACCCCACAAGCCGCAACTAGGCAAGATCTAAGCCCTAAAATCTAACATCTACAATCTAAATTCTAACAAGCATAATCCTCTATCCATAGCAGAAGCTGTTTTTTGGAGTTTGTCTCCAACCCCTCAGACAGCAGCTCTTGGTCGGTGATTGGGAGATTTTCAACAACTACATCAAAAACCTCAATGGGTACAGGCTCTCCAGAACGGTAAATGGCCAAACGACCCTCAAAATCGCTTAGGATGTATGTTGCTTCAACCGCAGGAGCTGTTGCCTGTATATTCTTGCTTGCATTAAAGGCCGAAATAGCGTAAATTACCGAGATAATAAGCAGAGCTGCGGCACAACCTATTATTATCCACTGTTTATAGGCCTGCAAAAGGCTTGCGGGTTTTTTGCTTCTGGCGTATCTGGGTTTGTATTGCGCACTGTTGTTCATAATCATAAATTATTCACCTCAATTACATTATTGACCTAAAAAGGCAAGTTTATACTTGTTCTCTTTTGAGCTTCTAATCCAAAAATTACCTAGGTATTTTGTGAACTCTTACAAAAATGAGGTTAAACTAAAAAATGTGAAGAATACCCCTTGACAATTTACTCAAGCAGGATTATACTACAGTTAGATTAAAAAGAAATATTGGCTTTATATTGGCAAGCTCAATGCGGAGGGTGAACGTTATGCGTCAAATTTATGAGGCACCTGTTATTACAATTGAAAAGCTTTTACTTGCGCCTTATTGCGGCGGCGGGTGTACTGATGACCAAAGAAGATATGAGCTATCAGGGCATGCCTTATATAATGATGATTGTCTTGCGGAGGCGGGTATTGTAGTGGATGGAATTGACGTTTGCTATCACGGGCCTGTTGTTGATTTGGGAACTATGCCTTTCGGCGATTCCTAAGCTTTAAATTAATTTGTTTATAAAGGCCATATGCTTATAGGCATATGGCCTGTTTTTTGGGTTTTAGGCCTAAAAAAGATTGAAAGGATGCAGTGCCTATGCTTGCAGTATTTAATATAGCCGGTTTAAACATACAAATGGATATAAACACAGAGATATTTATAGATGGGGCTATTCAGCCCTTTAAGATAGAAGCCGCAAAGGGTGCATTCGATATTAGCTATAGCTTTATTCCCTGTGAGCAGAGCCCAAATGAGCTTTTAAAGCCTGAATACAGAATAGATGTGAGCCAATTTGCAGAGCACTATCTTATAAACGGTGCTTATTACCGCAAAAGTAAAATGGGCGGATATGATTCCTGCCTTAGCTTTGATATAAATAGGTTTGACGAGTTGAAGTGCTTTGTATCCACCCCTAAAAATGGGGAGTATGCACCTGTGCTTAGCTGTCTTTTGGCCTTTGAGCTGCCTCTGCTGCAATTTGGCGGCTTTAGCCTGCACTCCTCCTTGGTTAAATATAAGGGGAGGGCTGTGCTGTTTTCTGCGCCCTCAGGCACAGGCAAATCCACACAGGCACGACTGTGGCAAACACATTTGGGTGCGGAGACTATCAACGGAGACAGAGCTCTGCTGCGCAAGCTGTCAAGGGGTTGGCAGGCATACGGCTCGCCTTGGGCGGGAACCTCCTGCATATACAGGCAGGAATCAGCGGAGAAGCCTATAGTGTTTATTGTAAGGCAGTCGGCAAACAACAGAGTTACAGAGCTAAGCAAGGCAGAGGCCTTTAAGCTTATACTGTCAGAGGCTCAGGTGCAGCACTGGCAGCCTCAATTGATGGCGAAATCCTGCGATTTAATAGAGCAATTTGTGCGTGAGACCCCTATTTATTTTCTGGAATGCCGCCCAGATTTGGGTGCTGTAAATGCGGCCTTGGAGATAGTAGAGGGGTAGAGCTGCTTGACAAGCTGCTGATTTTTATGATATAATAAGATTAATCTTATATTTTCATAAAAACGGAGGTGCAGCATGAACTATATCAACAGACAGCTGGAACGCAAATTTAATAAAATGAGCGGATTTTTTAAAGCGGTGCTTGTTACGGGAGCAAGACAGGTAGGCAAGACCACTATGCTACGCCGACTTGCTCAGGGGCAGAACAGAACCTATGTCACCCTTGATAACCTTATGGCAAGAGAGCTGGCAAAATCTGACCCTGTTTTGTTTTTTCAAACATATAAGCCGCCTATCATTATTGACGAGGTGCAGTATGCACCGGAGCTGTTCAGTCAAATCAAGCTTATGTGCGATGAGAGCGAGGAGACGGGTCTTTTTTGGCTTACGGGCTCACAGCAGTATGAAATGATGAAGAATGTGCGTGAAACGCTGGCGGGCAGAATAGCTATTTTGGAGCTTTACAGCCTCTCGAAAAGTGAAAAGAACGGGACATCCTTTGATGATGATTTAGATTTTACACTATCCGCCTTGCAGGCACGGCAAAAAAAAGTGCCCAAAAATGATATAGTCAATGTGTTTGAGCACATATGGCGGGGCGGTATGCCTCAGGTTGTACATGCAGACGCCGAGCAGCGTCAGGAGTATTACAACGCCTATGTTAACACTTATCTTATGCGGGACGTGGCAGAGCTTGGAGGGGTAACAGACGCACTGCGGTTTAGCAAATTTTTAACCGCCTGTGCCGCTCTTGTGGCAGAACAGGTAAACTATAAAACCCTTGCAGAAACAGCAGAAATTTCTCAGCCTACAGCAAGGGAGTGGCTCAAGCTATTAGAGGGCTTGGGGATAGTCTATTTGCTGCGGCCATATGCAAATAATGCACTTAAAAGACTAAGCAAAACGCCTAAGCTCTACTTTTGCGATTCTGGGCTTTGTGCCCACCTCTCTATGTGGCTTACACCGCAAACGCTTATGAATGGGGCGGCAAGCGGGCATTTTTTTGAAAATTATGTTATTATTGAAATGCTTAAAAGTTATGCTTATTCACATACAAAGATTAATATGACCTACTATCGTGATGCTAATTCCAAAGAGATTGATTTATTTATTGAGGAAAACAATCTCATTCATCCCTTAGAAATTAAAAGGTCTGCAAAGCCGGATAGCAGGGAGGTCAAAAAATTTGCTGTGCTGCAAAAGGCAAATGCCCAGCTTGGTCGGGGCGGTATTATTTGTATGTGCGAGGAAGTTACACCGATTGATTCGCAAAATTGTTACATTCCATGTAATTTGATTTGACGGCAATTCCCCTTAAAATAAAGTTCACAAACCACTCATTATAACAGCTTGAAAAGCAGCTTATAGTGTGCTATAATTAAAGAAAAAAGGAGGCGGCTTATAGTGCAGGATGTTAATGCCCATATCAGGGACAGGCTAAGGGTTAAATCAAGATTCCTCGGAGTACCCACAGAGGGGAGCTTTGAGCTTACGCCCCGCTGTACCATGAATTGCAAGATGTGCTATATAGTCCTTTCGGAGCAGGAGCAGCGAGCCATTGCACCTGAGCTGACCGCCGCTCAGTGGATAAGCCTAGGTGAGAAGGCTGCAAAGGCAGGTATGCTCTACACTCTGTTTACAGGGGGCGAGCCTTTCCTCCGCAAGGATTTTAAAGAGATTTATCAGGCCTTTTATAAGCTGGGCTTGCTTATTACAATAAACACCAACGCCACTCTTATAACACCGGAGGTTATAGCCTGGCTTAAAGAGCAGCCTCCATATAAGCTTAATATCTCCCTTTACGGCGGCAGTAATGCAACCTACGAAAGGCTGTGCGCATATCCAAACGGCTATGACAGAGTAACCAAGGCCATAGATTTGCTGCTGGAAGCAGGCATAGCCATTAAAATCGCCCTTACAGTAACCCCCGAAAATCAAGGGGATATAGCCGCTGTACGTGCCTTTGCAGATGCAAGAGGTCTGCCTATGCAGTGCGCCACCTACATGTTCCCCTCCTATAGAAAGGAACAGCCTGAGGGGCTGGAGCGCATAGCGTCAGAGCAACTGGAATTCACTATTATTGAAAATGACACTTACCTTAATCTTCCCGAGCAACGCTTCAAGCAGTTAAAAGACATGCGTGAATATATATTAGAGCAAGCGGCAAAGGGGGAGAAAATCCCCACACGCATGGATAGAATAAGGTGCGGCGCAGGGCGCAGCTCCTTCTGGATTACATGGCAGGGGTTAATGTATCCCTGCGGCATGATGAAGCAGGGGGAGAGCGAGCCACTTAAAATCGGTTTTGATGCCGCATGGCAAGCAGTAAGAGAGGCGTCGGCTGCTCTTGAGTACCCTAAAAAGTGCAGGGAGTGCGAATATGGCTTTATGTGCAATGCCTGCATAGCTCAAATTAAGGCCGAGGGCGAAGATTATGAGTACCTGTGTAAAACAACAAAAAATACCTATGACACACTTTTAAAAGGAGAGTTAACAGAATGAAAAAGTATGCTTTGATATTATTGGTATTGCTTCTTATTGCGGCTCTATGCGCATGTAAAAATGATGATGCTAAGGTTGTTTCAGCAGTGAGCGGCTCATCAGACGGAGAGCTTATTACAAGCGGCACGGGCGAGGAGCTTTCAAGCACAGAGGCAGCAGAATCAGGCTCCTCTGCAGCGGAGTCAGCAACCAAGGCGGCCGCCGCCGTTACAACCAAGGCGAACTATCCTTTGCCCACCAACGTTAACAAGGGCAATGTCGACAAGCCCATTGTTCAAGATAGCAACGATAAGCCTCAGAAGGATGCCGGAACCTTCCCCATTGACACCCCAAATAAAGAGGTGCGCATACTCTCACTTCAAAGTGTAGACGGCTACTTTGCCGAGGATGGCTCAAACGACCCTGTAAAAGGCCTGCTTGCCATAACTATAGAGAACACAAGCAATCAGGATATATACTTTGCAAGGCTAAAGCTTAAATCTGATAAGGGCGAGGACGCTATATTTGATTTTAGCTACATCAAAAAGGGCGATAGAGTGCTTATTCAGGAGCGCAAGAACCGCAAGTATATCAGCGGCGAAAAGCTCAGCTTTGGCGAGATTAACTGCGATTTTGCACAGTCAAGCAAGCGGTGGGAGACCAATATCGCTGAGTATATAGAGCTAAAAAGCGAGGACAGGCAGGACGGCAACGGCGTTGCTATACGCAATACCAGCAAAAAAACCGTGAGCGGTATTATATATTATAAGCAGAGGATAAACGGCATTTTGCAGGGCGGAATCACCTATAGAGTGGTTATTCCTGCGCCTATTCCTGCCGGACAGACCATGCACGTGCAGTCATTCCACTATAACAGTAACAGCGTGATTGTGGATTCAGAATTAAAGGTGAGCTAGAAGAATTAGCTTAAAATAACACGAAAGGCAGGGCAGGGCGCAGCAGTGCTGTGTGCGGGTTCTGTGATACATGGTGTCAAATATGAAATTAAAAGAAGGCTTTATTATCAGGGAGATAATGGACGAGTTTTTAGTTGTGCCCACAGGCGAAAGAGTGGCCGATTTTAACGCACTTATCAGCCTGAATAAAACAGGGGCTGTGCTATGGCAAGCCCTTGCAGAGGAGAAGCAGGAGGCAGAGCTGGCCAAAATTCTGCTTAATGAATTTGAGGTGGATGAAGCAACCGCCGCAAAGGATACGGCTGCCTTTTTGGAGATTCTGAGGGAGAACGAGCTGGTTGTGGAAAATGAGTAATGAAAAAATAGAGAAAATCCTTAAAAATACAAAATTCAGTATGGAAATGGAAGGATTTACAATAGACACAGAACAAGAAGAAACGGGTAGAAAGCTTTTAACAGGAGAGCTCGACCTTAAAGCTTATATAGAAGCTGTGAAACAAAGAGCATGGAGATACGCCCATGAAGTATGAGTATGGCAAAACACAGCGCATCTTACAAAAAGTCCCTGTATAAAAATGTAGTTTAAACACAAAAAGTCCTTGCATATTTGTGTTTTTATGATATAATAAATATATCACAAATGAAATAGAGGCAAAGACTATGAAACGCACAGCCATGCAAGAGCTGCTTAGCTGGAAGGCAGGCAAACACCGCAAGCCTCTGATTATTCGAGGCGCACGTCAGGTGGGCAAAACCTGGCTGATGCGGGAGTTCGGCAAGACGGCCTACCAGAACACAGCTTATATTAATTTTGATAAGAATAAGCAAATGCAAGAGCTATTTTCGGCCGATTTGAATGTTGAACGGCTCATAATAGGCTTAGAGCTATATGTGGGACATAAAATTGACCCCCAAAACACGCTGTTAATTTTTGATGAAGTGCAGGAGGTGCCTGAGGCGTTAACCTCACTCAAATATTTTAATGAGAATGCGCCGGAGTATCATATCATCTGCGCCGGCAGTCTGCTTGGTGTTGCGCTGCACAAGGGCACGTCCTTTCCTGTGGGCAAGGTGGATTTTCTTGAGCTTTTTCCATTATCATTTATGGAGTTCATGACAGCATTGGGTAAAGAGCAGCTTGCAGAGCTTCTTAGCAGCGGCAATTTTGCCATGGTTTCTACCTTTAGGCAGGATTATATTGATTTGTTAAAGCAGTATTACTACATTGGCGGAATGCCGGAGGTTGTACTGCGCTTTTCTGAAAACAAAGATTTTAACGAGGCTCGTGAGCTTCAGGAACGCATTTTAATAGCTTATGAGCAGGATTTTTCAAAGCATGCCCCGCCTGAGGTTGTGCCTCGCATTCGTATGCTTTGGAACAGCATACCCACACAGCTTGCAAGGGAGAATAAAAAATTTATTTATAGGCTGGTTCGCAAGGGCTCAAGGGCAAAGGACTATGAAAATGCTCTGCTGTGGCTATGCGATTGCGGCTTGGCCTATAAGGTTCACAGAGTTACCGCTCCGCAAATCCCCCTTAAAGCCTATGCAGATTTATCGGCGTTTAAGCTGTTTATTGTGGATGTAGGCTTGCTCTCTTGCATGACAGGCCTGCGGCAAGAGACTTTTTTAGACGGCAACAGCCTGTTTAAGGAGTTTAAGGGTGCGTTGACAGAACAGTATGTTTTGCAGCAAATCAAAACGCAGAAGCAGCTGGACGCCTATTATTGGACAAATGAGCGCAACACCTCCGAGCTTGATTTTATAGTCAGCACAGGGCATTCGGCTGTTCCAATTGAGGCTAAGGCAGAGGTGAATTTGCAGTCGAAGAGCCTGAAAAGCTTTCGTGATAAATATCATCCAAGCCTATCTGTCCGCACTGCTATGACAGACTACAAAAAAGAGGAATGGCTGTTAAACCTTCCTCGGTGGACTTCTTTTTGCGTACATTTTGGAAAACAACCGATAAACCCAGCAACCATGCGGGTTTGCGCCGTTTATAAAAGGACTTCAATTAGCGTTGAAGCCCTCTTTTTTCGTTCCAAATGAGCTTTCAGCCATACCTTTGCCCTTTCTTACCCTCTGTGGTACACTAAAACCATAAGGAGGGCGAACGCCATGAAAAAGACCAAAATGTTCTTCACCCAAAATGAATGGAGATTGCTTGTGACCAGCCTGAATGCTCTACGAAATAGATTGCTCGGCGAGGGGCGATACACAGACACGGTGAACGACACGATGCTGGCGGTGATGAACGCCAAGACCAAACGGATAAGGGTTGCGGGGTGAGGAAAATGGACGAGTTAAAACTGCCGCTATCCTGCGCCACCTATCACTTTGTCGGCAAGAAACCGACCGCTGTTATTTTCAGCGATGAGCGCGTTGAGGTAAAAACGTGGAAGCAGGTTTTCGCCGTTGTTCTCTCCCGCTGCAATCAGCAATGCCACGACCAACTGATGTATCTTCGGAACAAGGTGGCGGGGCGGGATAGACTTCTTCTCAGCGACAGCCCCGACGGATTGCGGAATCCCGTAAAAATAGACGATGACCTCTACGCCGCCAGCGGCTACGGCTCTTCCACGATGATGCACATTCTCTGCAACCGCATCCTAACGCCTGCTAGATTTAATTTTTCTGGCATCAGCGTTGTGCTGAGGTAAGCGAAAATCGCACCTTTGCCGCTCGTCCTCCCTTTAACTATAATTAGCGTATCACGCGAGCGGAGGGAGGTGCAGATGATGGACAAAGATAAAATTGTGAACGCGCTGAACGCCATTCAAAGCGGAGAAGATTCAGGGAAGTTTCATGACGAGCTGGAAGTTGCAATCAGCGTCCTGATGGAAACGAGCGAAGAAGTGATTGCCGCTGTGGTTCGGGATATTCACGAGGATGATGGCAACACAGTTCAAAAAGAAGAATAAAACATATTCGCAGAGGGCCGATTACTTTTTAACTCAAAAGTAGTCGGCTTTTTGTATTTCCCCCGATTTACATAGCCGTCTTTGTTTCACGACAAAGGCGGCTAAATCTATTCAGGAAGGAGAGTAGCCAATGCAAAATTGTAAAGTGACCTGTGTCTGTCACGAAAAAGGCGGGACGGGCAAGACCACCACCGCCGTCAACCTCGGCATTGGGATAGCGCGGCAAGGCAAAAAAGTCTTACTGCTGGATGCTGACCCGCAGGGCGATTTATCCAAATGCCTCGGCATTACCAATCCGCAAGAATTGACCGCAACGCTGGCAACCGCCATGAACGGTGTGATTGCCGAAACGTTCATTGACCCCGCAAGCGTTATCCTGCACCACAACGAAGGCGTGGATTTTATTCCCGCCAACGCTGAGCTTGCCGCAACAGAAATTACGCTTGTCAACGCAATGAACCGCGAGTACGTCCTGCAAGAATTTCTTGCGCCGTTGAAAAACGAGTACCAGCACATCATTATTGATTGCCGTCCGTCATTGGGTTTGACGGTGGTCAACGCGCTCACCGCCGCCGACAGCGTGATTATCCCTGTGCAGGCGCACACGCTGGCCGCCGATGATATGGACGGACTGTTCAAAACCGTGGGCAGAATCAAGCAACGCCCAAATCCGCACCTGAAAATCGACGGCATTGTGATGACGATGGTGGACGGACGCACCAATCTTGCCAGACAAACAATCCGTGATGTGCGGACGCGTTACGGTCAAGTAGTTCGTGTGTTTGCCACCGAAATTCCATACGCCGTCCGCGCCGCCGAAGTACCTGGCAAGGGGCAGAGCATTTTTCAATACGACCCTAACGGCAAAGTCGCTAAGGCGTATGAAAATTTAACAAGGGAGGTGTTGAATATTGGAAGCCGCGAAAAAGCAGACCGCGATACAAACGCTCGATGACCTATTCGGCATCCCCTCCGCTCCTGTCGTAGAAGTGCCGGAGGGAACGGCTTTCGCCGAGAGCGTGGTATCTATGCCGATTGCCAAAATCCGCGACTTCGCCAACCACCCTTTCCGTGTCCGCAATGACGACATCACGCAGGAACTTGTCCGCGACATTCAAAAGGCAGGGCGAATAGAAACCCCAGCGATTGTGCGCCCCGTACCTGACGGCTACGAGATGATTTCAGGACACAGGCGCAAGCTGGCGTGTTCGCTTGCGGGACTTGAAGCTATGCCAGTAATTGTCCGTGAAATGACAGACGATGAAGCGGTCATTGCAATGGTCAGCGCAAACCGCCAGCGGGAGCAAGTGCTTCCGAGCGAAAAGGCTTTCGCCTACAAAATGTGGCTTGAAGCACTTAACAGGCAAGGGCAGCGGGTGGATTTAACTTCGGCTCCAATGGAACCGAGGTTACGTTCCAATGCAGAAGTCGCTGAAAAGGTCGGCGAAAGTGTTGCCCAAATTAAACGCTATATCCGCTTAACCGAGCTAATCCCTGGCATTTTGGAAATGGTGGATAATGCAGTTCTCGACGACAAAACCAAACCGCAAATGGCGTTTCAACCCGCCGTGGCATTGTCCTATCTACCAAAAGAGCAACAGAACGACTTGCTTCTGACGATGGAAAGTGAGGACAAAACCCCGTCGCTGACACAGGCTTTGACCATGAAGCAGCTTGCCGCAGAGGGAACGCTGGATATGGACGGTATTTTCAACATCATGCGCGAGGAAAAACCGAACCAAAAGGAGCAATTCAAGATTCCACAGGAGCGAATTGCCCGCTTTTTTGAGCCGAACACACCGCGACAGAAGATTGAGGACACCATCGTCAAGGCATTGGAGCTTTTGCGCCAACGCGAACGTCAGCGAGCAGAACGGGAACGTGACGAGGGGCGGTAGATTGTCGCTTGGCAAAATACCTTTGATTATTTGTGCTTTTTCAAGTATAATTGAGTTGTAAAATCCACTTGGAGGACACGAATGTGAGAAAGTACGCATTTTTGCTTGCTATAATTTTGTTGTTAGCGGTGGCGACCGCCTGTGCCGCGAATACCACCGCACCTACGAACAGCGACACGCTCACGGTAACGGAGGAAACCACATCTACTGTGGTGAGCGAAAGCCCTATCAGCACGGCTGAAAGTGAGCCGACTGCGGCGGCAAGTGAACCCACAGAAACAACAAGTCAAGCGGCTACCTCTGCGGCTTCAACGCCAACGCCAACGCCGAGCAGCACAAGCAAACCGACTGACCCACCGAAAACCAGCACCCCTGTGGAATTATCAAAGCCCGCTGCCTCAACTGCACCTGTGGCAATCCCATCCCAACCACCCACATCTGCGCCAACCACCACAGAGCCGCCCGTCACATCAACCGCACCTGTCCAACCCGCCTTTGACATCAACGAATGGATTGCGTTCGCTAAGTCTTACGGACAGCAAATCGGGCTGATTTACGATGCTGGCACAACGGGTTCGTGGGATAATCCAATTGCCGCTGGTGCTACGCTGAAATACACCGAAAGGGACATCAAAGGCTATTTGGACGGCTATGTTCGTGACGGAGTAAAGTATTTCAGCGTTTGGGCTGAGAAACGGACGGACGGTAGCGGCAAATACGACATTTTCATTGGGTATGCGTAAAGCACACCCGCCAACAAACCAATAACCCTCAGGCAACATCGGGCGTTCACGAAAGTGATGCTCTTTTTTTGTGCCTGAAATCAAAAACTATGGAGGTAATAACCCTTATGAAGAAACAATTTAAGCGCATTTTGGCACTTACCCTCGCGCTCGTTATGTGCATGGGTGTGTTCACGACCCTCAGCCTGACAGCAAGCGCGGCAACCACAGGCGAGGTGTATCTGCCGATTCTGCCGCGTGGTGACGACCCGAACAAGACAGGCTGGGGACACCCTGCCTTAACCTTTGCCAATGGTTGGCACACCTCAGCGGCAACCTATACCACCGTCAAATCCATTGACGGCTATCAAACAAAAACCGTCTACTGCATTGAGCCGGGTGTTCCCCTCAATACGGAGGACGTACTGAACCAAAAAGGCGAGGACTTTTGGGACGATTATCCCGAAAATCTGAATAATTCCCTTGAATCATATCAGATTAAGCAGTTCATCGGGCGAATTTTCGTCTATGGCTGGACAGGCAATAACAATCTAAGCTGGAACTCGGCTAACCCTGTTCATGCTCAGGAAATTGCCAATGCTCTGGCAACTCAATACCTTGTATGGGAAACGGTTGTGGGCGACCGCGACAGCAATTTCAACTGGGTTGCCGCACCAAACGGAACAAACAACATCATGGCGATGCTGGCTTCCAACCACCCGTTGCGCTCCGAGATTTTGGCGCACTACGACCGCATTGTAGCTTCGGTGAAGAACCATGTGAGCCGTCCGAGCTTTCTTTCGGGAAACCTTGCGGGCGCATCCACCCATGACTTTGCGTGGGACGGTTCAAAATATTCCGTCACGCTGACCGACAATAACAATCTGCTCGGCAATTTCACCTTTTCCAGCACCACACCGGGCGTGAGTTTTTCCGTCAGCGGCAATAAGCTGACCATCAGCACAACCACCCCGCCCACAGGCACAATCGACATCACCGCCAATAAGAGCGGCAATGTCCGCAAAACCACCGTTGTCTGGACAGACTATATCATGAGCAACAAGACTAACGGACAGATTCAAGACCTCATTTCCTACGGCGCAGACGTTGCCGACCCTGTGAACGGATATGTGAGGCTGAAAGTCAGCTTGGGCAGTCTGGCGATTATCAAGACCACTCAAAATAACGGCGGCGCAGTCGATGGCTTCCAGTTTGAAGTTCGTAACAGCGCGGGAACGCTGATTGGCACTTACACCTCCACGGCTTCGGGCAAGATTGATATTCCAAACCTCCAACCGGGGACTTACAGCGTAAAGGAAGTCAATCTCTCCACCGACTTCGTTGTCCCCACGCCCAATCCCAAAAGCGTGACCATCAACGCAGGACAGACCGCCAGCGTGTCTTTCGATAATGTGAAGAAACGCGGCGTAATCACGGTTCAAAAGAGCGATGCCAACCCCACAATGGGCGGCTATTCGCTTGCGGGCGCGATTTTTGAAGTCCGCGACCAAGGCGGCACACTCGTCAGCACCATTACCACAGGCGCAGATGGGCGCGGACAGTCAGGGGTTTTGCCGTTGGGCGTGTACCGTGTGAAAGAAATCACCGCCCCCTACGGCTTTGTGTTAGACAAGAACACCCACACCGCAACGCTTTCGGGCATTCAAGGCACGGACGCGATTGTTTACGCTCCCGATGTGTCGGTTGCGGAACAGCCCCAAGTCGGGCGCATCAATATTGAAAAATCCAACAGCACACCCACAATGGGCGATTACGATTTATCAAATGCTGTGTTTGAGATTAAAAACAGCGCGGGTGCGGTCGTTGACACGCTCATCACCAATAAGGACGGCAAGGCGCAGAGCAAGGATTTGAAGCTGGGCGTTTACACCGTTTCCGAGAAAAATGCCCCGTATGGATATGTGTTGAATGCTACCGTGTTTTCCACCGAACTGAAATATGCAGGGCAGGAAGAAACCTACGCCTATTCCACGGTTGCCGTTCCCGAACGCCCGCAGACGGGCATTATCCGCGTTCACAAGCAAAATGCCAACCCGAATATGGGCGATTACAACCTGAAAGATGCCGTGTTCGAGGTTCGCGCCGCCGCTGATATTAAACAAACCAACGGCAAGGTGATTTACAACAAGGGCGACCTCGCCGACACCATCACCACCAATACGGCGGGTGAAGCGCAGACCAAAGAATTGCCGCTGGGCGCGTATACCGTCCGCGAGAAAACCGCTCCGTATGGGTTCGTGCTGAACACCAACACCTACAACCCTGTGCTTTCCTATGCGGGACAGGCGGTTACAATCACCTACACCGATGTGACCGTACCTGAACAGCCGCAGGTCGGCACAATCACCATCACCAAGCTCGACAAGGTAACAGGCACAAGGGCGCAGGGTGATAGCACCCTGAAAGGCGCAGTCTATGAAGTCTACGCCGCTGCCGACATCAAAAAGTTGGACGGTTCTTTCCTATACAAGAAAGACCAGCTTGCGGACACGCTCTATTGCGGCAACAACAATTTCGCCACGTCAAAGGAATTGCCGCTGGGAAGCTACTATTACAAGGAAAAAGTCCCGCCTGTCGGTTACACGCTGGATTCCGCTTCTTACCCTGTCACGATTGAGTATCAGGGGCAGAATGTCAGCGTGGTCAAGAAGTACGGCGACCTCAAAAACAAGGTCGTTGAGGGGCAAATCGCCCTTGTGAAACACACGGACGACCCCGACCCTGATGTTACGCCGTCTGACATTCAGATTGAAGCACCGCTTGAAGGTGCTGTATTTGAAGTGTTCCTGAAATCGGCGGGCAGCTACGACAAGGCTCTTGCCACCGAACGCGACTTGCTTACAACAGACGCGGACGGCTACGCCAAAACCAAGCTCTTGCCTTACGGAATCTACACCGTCAAGGAAATTTCAGCGGCAGGGCTTGATGTTAAGCTGGTTAAGCCGTTTGATGTGTTCATTTCCTCAGAGGGCAAGGTCTACCGATATATCCTCGATGACCCTTATTTCCGTTCACTTGTCAAGGTAATCAAAGTGGACAGCGAAACAGGCAAGACCATTCCCGCCGCCGGAATCAGCTTCAAGGTCAAAGACCTCAGCACAGGCGCGTGGGTGGTTCAGCACTTCAATTATCCTGTTCCCACAGACATTGATGTCTTTGAAACCGCACCTGACGGCACTTTGGTGATGCCCGAAAGCCTGAAATCAGGTGACTACGAGCTATACGAGCAAGCCGCACCATACGGCTATGTGCTGACCAAAGAACCTGTTCCGTTTACTATTCACTCCACGCAGACCGACCCCGCCATTGCAGAGGTTATTATGGCGAACAATCCGCAGAAAGGCGTTATCACGGTTGAAAAGGTTGGCAATATGCTGACTGGCACAAGCGTGACAGAAACCAGCTTTGGCAAGCAGTACACGCCGATTTTCTCCCTCACCGGGTTGAAAGGCGCAGTATTCGCCGTGGTCGCCGCAGAGGATATTTACACCCCTGACGGCACACTTCGTTACGCCAAAGGAACGGTTGTAGACACCATTACAACCGATTCCACAGGCAAGGCAGAAACCAAGCAGCTTTATCTCGGCAACTACACCGTGATTGAAACCAAAGCACCCACCGATTTTGTTTTGGATAAGACCCCGCACTCTGTTTCGCTGGTTTGCGCAGGACAGGAAGTGGCGGTAACGTCCTCTCAAATCGGTATCGGCAACACCCGCCAGACGGTTGAAATCGACTTGCAGAAGCTGATGGAGAAGCCAGTCAATGCTCCTGACGATTTTAGCGCGTTCCAAGATGTCATTTTCGGCTTGTTTGCCGACCAAGACATTAAGGGCGTAAATGGCGAAACGGTTATCGCCAAAGGTAGCTTGATTGCGCTGATGCAGATTGACGAGAACGGAAAAGGCGTTGTTACAGGCGAGCTTCCTTTCGCCAATTATTACGTTCAGGAACTTCAAACCAATATCTACTATCAGCTTAACAGCACCAAATACCCTGTCACCGCCGAATACAAGGGGCAGGACGTTGTAACCTCAAAGGTTCAGGTCAACAACGGCGGCATTGCGCTCCCCAACGAACTCAAACTCGGTCAGATTACCGTTATCAAGACGGGCGAGATGTTTGTGGGCGCAACGGAATTGGAGGGCAAACTGGAAAGCCGTTATCGCCTCAATTACGAGGTTCGCGGACTGTCCGATGTTGCCTTTGATGTAATTGCCGCACAGGACATTTATGATGTTTACGGCAAGCTCATCTACAAAAAGGGCGATGTTGCGGACACCATCACCACAGGCACGGACGGCAAGGCGGTCACAAAGTTCTTGCACCTCGGCGAGTATGAACTGGTCGAGAAAACCGTGCCGTTTGGCTATGTTTCCGGCACGACCACACCCGTTACGCTGGGCTTTGACGGTCAGGTGACGGATATTATCAGCAAGACAGTCAGCATTTTCAATGAACGCCAAAAGGCAGAGGTTACACTGGATAAGGTGATGGAAATCCCCACCGATGCGCCGGAGGGCTTCAACCCTTATGAAGATGTGCGGTTTGGTTTGTATGCCAAATCCGACATTCTTTCGCCCGACGGTGAAGTGGCTGTTCCTTCCAATGGCTTGATTGAGTATGTAACGGTGGATGCGGACGGACACGGCGTAATCGCCAGCGACTTGCCGTTCGGCAGCTACTACCTGAAAGAGCAGGAAACAGCGGCGGGATATGTTTTGGACGAAACCGAGTATCCAATTGTGTTTGATTATGATTTCACAAAGGGCGTATTGGTTGAGATTGCCGCCAACAATGGCGAAGCCATTGAAAACCGTTTACAGCGCGGCAGTTTGAAAGTGATTAAGACCTTTGAGGGCAAGGAAACACCGATTGCGGGGATTCGTTTCAACATTGTGGGCGAAACCACGGTCGGCACGACTGTTGAGATTGATGCCGTGACCGATGAAAACGGCGAAATTCTGCTTGAAAACCTGCTTGTGGGCAACTATTCCGTGCTGGAAATCGGCTCGGAACTCACGGCGGGTTACGTCCTCTCTCCCGCAGAAAACGCCGTTGTCGCGGCTGATGAAATCGCCGAAATGACGATTGAGAACAAGCTCCAGCGCGGCGATTTGCGGATTATCAAGACCTTTGAGGGTGTCAGCACCCCGATTGCGGGCGTGAAATTTACCGTCACAGGCACATCTATCGCGGGCATTCCCTTTGAGGGCGAGTTTGAAACCGATGCAAACGGCGTGATTGAAATCACAGGGCTTCCTGTGGGCGATTACACCGTCAAGGAAATCGGCTCTGATTTAACTGTGGGCTATGTCCTCTCTGACGAGCAGACCGCCACGGTTGCAACAGACGAACTGACCGAAATGGCAATCGACAACAAACTCATTCGCGGAAATATCAAGGTTCTGAAAACAGACGCAGACACAGGAAAACCCCTTGCGGGCGCGGTGTTTGGGCTGTATAAAAACGGCGAACTCATCATGCAGGAAACCACAGGCGAGGACGGCATTGCGGCTTTCAACGACATTGCCTACGGCGAGTATGAAATCCGTGAAATCTCTGCTCCGACTGGCTATGTCAAGACAGATGCGGTATTCAAGGTCAGCATTCAGAAAAACGGCGAAACCGTGACGGTTGAAGCGACAAACAAGCTCGTTCCCCCTCCCGGCAACCCGCCGAAAACAGGCGACGACAGCAATATGGCTCTCTATCTCATTCTCATGGGTGTGTCTGCCGCCGCTTTGGTTGGCTTGACCGTTGCCGGAAAGCGCGGCAAGCGGAAAGAAAACAAGGAGGTTTAAGCACTATGGAAGGAAAAACGATTATCGCCATCGTGTTGGTGGCATTCATTGTCGGCTCGTTCATTTGGTTGCAGATTCGCAAGCGTAACAAGAAGTAGCCCTTGAACGGCGGGGGCGGTTCTCTTTCGGGAGAGCCGCCCTTTAACATATTCAAAAATATGAAAGGGGCTTTTGCCATGAACAAATACACGAAATTCAGGCTTGTCGGAGAGCTTGAAACCACCATTTCCGCAAAGCTGCTCTACCTCGTCCTGCTGGACGTGATTGACGAAGAAAACAAGATTGTGATTCCACAGAAACGTATCAGCACGGCATTGGGTATCAGCAAAAACACCGTCAGCCGCAATCTCCGCAGGCTGGGCAATCGCGGCTATATCGACGTGATTCCGCAGTTTAACGAGTACGGCGGTCAGATGCCAAATTTATATCGAGTTAGGGAGGGTTAAGGATTATGAGCGAACAAAAAGAAAAACGTATGGTAGCCGACACAGGCTACGAGGTTTTGCTTTCGGAATGGGTAGGCGGCAAGGAGTTTATTGTGGCAGAAAACCCGCAGGCAGACGAAACCGAGCGATATATGGCGGCAACCTACGAGCGAAAAGCCTTTTTGGGGCAGTATTTCGATGTTGTTGTCGGCGATGAATACGACGATGCGGCGCAGGAGTTTGAAAAGCGTGTCAACACAGCCCGCGAGGTGATTGAAAGTGAGCTTGATAAGCGCGGCTTTCCCTCCGAGCTTTTCACAGCGGAGCAATGCGTTCCCCACAGCTACGAGCAGGACATCAACAAAAAGGTTGTGGCGATTAAGCCTGAATGCCTCGCCGATGAATACCGCCGAGGAAGCGAACAGTTGATGTATGTAACAGGCGGCTTCGGAGCTTCCCGCAACAGCCGAGGCACGGCGGTGTTCTGCGTTCAGCTTTCAGACGGCACAAAGGCGCGATATGAGCGGTATCAGGTGCTGGGCATTGTTAAGGATTTGCCCGATTGGGCGAAACAGCGGCTTGATACCGTCAAAGCCGACATCGCAAAATCACGGAAAGAAAGGAACGATGCAAGATGAGTGAAAACAGAGAAATCCGCTTTGTTGACCCGCAGAGCGATGAGCTTTTTACAATCCCGGACGGCGGGCGCATTATCGTCACACGCCCGATGGGTGAAATGTATCCCGGCGTTCAAGAGCAATGGGTGGGCGAATGCCGATTTATGGATAGCTGCCACGTTAGTGTAAACGGTAGTGTAAACGGTAGTTGCTATCATATCGACCAATTCTACGATATTCAAAAGCGTATCGGCGCAAAGATTGAGCCGGAAACCGAGCCGGAGGTTGTCAGCGGCTACCGTGTGACGGCGCGTACTTTTGTGGGAGATAAGGTGTTCAAGCTCGGACACAACCCCAACGCCCCCGAACCCTACGGCACTTGGATGTGCTTCAAGAGCGAAAACGACCGCAACAGCTTCGGACATTATTGGAGTGACAAAAGCACCGCTCGTACTGACTTTTTCCTCCGCGCGGATGCCGAACGCACAGGGCGGGCCTACGACCACACCGCGCTGATAAAAGAAAACAAAAGCCGCGACGACGGCGCGAGGTGAGCGATATGGCATACGAGTTAAACCTTGCCGAAAAAGACGAGCTTCGTTTTTGCTTTCGATTGAGTGGCGAAGCCGCCGAGCGTTGCGGCGCAATCGGATATTTACGCGCCGATTTTGGGCGCAGCGGCAAAGAATTTTATACCACATGGTTTGATAACCAAGCGCGTTTGAAAAGCTCTGATTTTAAGGATAAGTTTGACGTGCTTATCAATGCCTTGCGCGAGGACGGTGATAAACCGCCTTTTGCTTCCCGCGATAACCACTTGAATTTTTGTGCGGCGCACCCATCTATGACGTGCTTCAAAATAGCGACATTGGATTACAGCTACTATTTTCGCTTGAACCCACATCAAGGCACTTATGATATTTATTGTTTCGCCTACGATAACAACTATCTTCTGCCCGAATTGGAAAGACCGAGCCAATCCCACATACTACAACCCAAAGAACGAGATTATGAACGATAGGAGGTGCGCCCAATGGCGACAAAATTACAACTAATCACGGCGATGTATGAGCATCAGGCGAATAAGACCGCCGACACCCAGGAGTGGATGCGCTTTCTGCGTTCTGCCGCCCGCAACTACAAGCTGACCTTTGACGAGCAGCTTTTGGTTCACATCCAGCGACCTGACGCGGTTGCGGTGCTGGAGCTTGAAAAATGGAACAAGCAGTTTGCACGGTGGGTCAACAAGGGCGCGACTGGAATTGCGGTTTTTGACCGCGAAGCCCGCGGCAAGCCCCGCCTGAAACATTACTTTGATATATCCGACACCCACGAAACCCGATATTCCCGTCCTGTCCCCCTGTGGGAAATGAAGCCCGAATATGAAGCGGACGTGATTGAAACCCTTGAAGCCACATTCGGCGAGCTTTCAGAGAAAGAAACGCTTGCAAACGCCGTTATTTCAGCAGCGGGTAACGCCGTCACCGACAACATCACGGATTATCTCAACGACCTCTATCAAAGCCGTGAGGACAGCTTTTTAGAGGATTTGGACGAATTGAATGTGGAAGCCGCCTATTCAAAGCTACTGACGAACAGCTTGGCGTTTATGTGGCTGTCCCGATGCGGCATTGACCCGTATCTGTTCCTTGAAGATGATGATTTTCGCGGGATTTACGATTTTAATACCCGCAGGACAGTCAACCTTTTGGGAGCGGCAACCAGCGCGATTGCGGAAACAGGACTTCGAGAAATATCCTCAACGGTTCTCAATCTGCAAAAATCCGAACGCAATCAAGCTCGCACCTTTGCAAATGAACGCAAAAAAAGCGATAATATTAACGTATCAAATCATGAAAGGGGCTTTGACCATGACACAGGCACAAGAAATGACTTACACCGAGGTGAACGGGTTTCAGATACCCGACCTGACCTTGCCGGAGGAAGCGGACGAGATTACGGAAATGGCAGGTGGCAGATACGCCCGAAAACGCAGGGAGTACCTGAAAAATCACAGGCAGGGGCTGTTCACCGACCTGCTGACAACCTGCACCCTGAACCAACATTTAGCGGAAATCGAGCAGACGGCACGGAACCGCATGGAGCTGATGGTGGCGCAGATGGCGGCGGCACAGGGCGTGACGGAGGAACTCAAACAGCACAATCAAATGCGCTGGGTGGGCTTGATGAACAACATTCGGTACTCAGTGGAGGAAACGATTTTCAGCGACCTGATTTACAGCTAACCCTTATTCCCACCGAACAGCAGATTGCCAATATTGAAGAAGCGGAAGGCACGGCGAAAGCTGAACAGCCCTCCGCTTTTTCTATTTCACAGGAGTATATTGACGAGTATTTGCAAAATGGCACAGGTACACAAGACGGCAAATACCGCGTTTTTGAGAAGTACAGTTCGCTCACTACCGCTGATTTCATCAAGTTTGTGAAAGACGAATTTAATTGGTATGGCGTGGGCTATATGGACGACAATCACGTTCATCATGGCATGAACAGTAATCCGTCCAAGGGTATCACTTTTGAGCTTGGCACAGCCGAAGTAACATGGAAGTGGGCGCAAGTATCTAAGCGGATTGGCGAGTTAATCGTCGCTGACCGTTACCTGAACCCGAAAGAACAGGAAATCTATCCCCAATGGCTGAAAAACCAGCAAGAACTACGTCAGCAACGCGCCGAGGAAGCCGCCGTTCGCGAGGTTTTGAACAGAGAGCCAACCCCAGCCGACACCACCGAATACCGCTACGACTATCACTTAGGCGATACGGTGTATATCGGCTCGCATGAATATGAGGTGCTGGCCTTTGATGATTCCACAGTAAAACTGTTTGATACGCAGTTCCCGCTGATGAACGCCGAATTTACCCGCGAGGAATTTGACCGCAAGATTGCGGAAAATCCGCTGAATGAGCATTTGCGGGTAGCGATTGAACCCATAGAACAAACAGGTAGCATTGAGCTTGTTCAAGTGGGCGATTTCTTTGAAGCCTACGGCGAGGATGCTCACATTTTAGCAGAGGTTTTCGGCTTTACCGTCTTACAGCGCGATGGAAAAGACATGGTGGGCTTTCCCTCCTCGCAGCTTGATGATAACCTTGATGTGCTTGTCAACGACCACAATTATACGGTTGAGGTCAACAATGAACCGCTCACCCCTGATTACACCACAAGTCCCCGCGAGATGTACGAGCAAAGCCTTGATGATGAACTCTACATCCCAAAAATCGGCGACCGCTATGAGATACAGGGACGGCAGTTTGTCGTTGATTCAGTCAGTGAGGAATGGGGAAACGTCAGTCTACAAGACATCACCTTTCAGCAAAGCGCAGGCTTCCCCATATTCCGCAAGGAATCGCTGGATTTTATCCGTATGTACGACCCTATTCGCGAGGAGCATAAAAAAGACGAGCCGCCCCTTGCCGACAACCAGCACACAGAAACCATCGGCGGCGTGGAATATATTGTCACCACGCCGTTTGCCAAAGGTCGCAAACAAGAGAACGGCGTAAACTTCCCTGGCGAGATTGAGGTTATACAAGACCATATCCCGCAACTGGGTGAAAATGAATCCACAGAAGAAACAATCACCCCAGCGTGGGAACAAAAGCAAAAACCCGTCCGTGTCAATTATTTTGATGCGTTCCCCAATGTTGCAATGGCAGACCGTCACAACTTCAAAATCACGGACGACAACCTCGGTCACGGCGGCGCAAAGGCGAAGTTTCGCGCAAATATGGATGCAATCAACCTCCTGCACGACTTGGAGTTTGACGGCAAACTGGCCACCCCCGAACAACAGGAAATCCTATCCCGCTATGTTGGTTGGGGCGGCTTGCCACAAGCCTTTGACCCCGATAAGGCTGATTGGGCTGATGAGTTTTTGGAGCTTCAAACTGCCCTTTCCACAGAGGAATACGAATCGGCGAGAGCTACCACCCTCAACGCCCACTATACCTCTCCTGTGGTTATCAAGGCAATCTATAAAGCCGTTGAAAACATGGGCTTTACAACAGGCAACGTTCTCGACCCCGGCTGTGGCATCGGCAACTTTCAAGGGCTTTTGCCTGACAGCATGAGCGGCAGTAAATTTTACGGCATTGAGATTGACCCCATCACCGGGCGTATTGCACAACAGTTATATCAGAAAAATTCCATTGCCATTCAAGGTTATGAAAAGACCGCCCTACCCGACAGCTTTTTCGATTTAGCTATCGGCAACGTGCCTTTTGGCGGGTAC
>JAISYX010000005.1 GCA_031269595.1 Oscillospiraceae bacterium | reverse complement strand
GATTAGTGAAGAGTGAAAAACGAAAAGAGAAGAGAGAAAAGTACAAACCGGCGAACCCGTTCTTATTTTTCACTTTTCTCTCTTCTCTTTTCACTTCGGCGATTTATCGCCGGTTTGGTCCGAGTGACAGGACTTGAACCTGCGGCCTCTTGACCCCCAGTCAAGCGCGCTACCAAGCTGCGCCACACCCGGAAATTTTAGCTTTATAATTTTATCATACATTGTAGTAGATTGTCAATTGAATTTTTATAAATTTTTAAAAAGTTTTTAAACTGAGCCTTCGGCGGCATAAGCACCGAAGGCTCAAGTTATTCTTTTTATTCGTCGTCTGCGTCAGAGGCTTCCTCTTTCTCGGTAGCTTCTTCCTCAGCGGCTTCCCCTTCTTCACTCTCGCTTAAGGGGTTGTAGGGCTCAGCAAAATCCTCGTCAGAGAATTCCTCTGTTTCCTCACTATTTTCAGTAACCTCTGTTACTATCTCCTCGTCCTCATCAATTTCAACAAGGCTGTTCTTGAGCTTTGTCAATTGCAGATAAAGCAGCACAACAGCGGCTGCCAGCAGCACGATAAGTGCAAGTGCAGCATATAGCAGAATGTCGCTTGTGCTTATTGATGCAAGATTAACGGTAGAAATCTTTAAGGAGTTTATAACGTCCTCAATCACCTTAACATCTGCGGCAGAAAGGGTGCTGCTATCGTAACGGTAGGTAATCTCATATAGATCGCCGCCCTTGATGCCCTCATAAACCACTGTGTTGGCTGTGCCTGATACACTCACTTTTTTAAAGCAGTAAAGACCGGCATAGTTTGTAAAGCCTACCTCTGTGTATTTTGAAGCACCTGTTGTGTAGTCCAGAAGAGCCTTGGCGTCGGTTTCCATCTCCGTTTTCTCTTCCTTTGAGAGCTTCTTGTAGCTGCCCAAGGCCTTGGTATACTCGTTTGTAGCGCGTATTACCTGAATAACTGTGGTTTGGGTCTCATCATATCCTAAAAGGAGATAGCCAGCTGAGGAAAAGGCTGAGCGTGAAGCTCCAATGTCTGAATATGCACTCTCGGGGCTGGAGAGGGTTACATAATGCATTTCTGCGGGCTTTTTAATTGAAATGCCGCCCGGGAGCTTTTGTACCTTTACATCAGCTGTCTTAAAGCTGTCTGTTGCAGCAACAGGTGTTTGGTCTTGGCTTAGTAAGGCATCAAAGTCAAAGGTTTCGTCTTCGTCAGGGGCTGGGGCTGTACCTGGGTCTGCTGCGTCGGCTGCCGGTGTGGTTACCGGCGGGTCTGTTGTTTCTGCTGCCAGAGCTATAGCTGAACAGCTAAACAGAACAAGTGCTGATAATAGAATTGCAAGTAGTTTTTTCATTAAATAATACATCCTTCCATGGTTTCATTAAAATTTCCTCATTTCACCATTTTACTATAATATTTTGAATATTACAACCAAAAAGCCCCCGAAACTTTTCAGGGGCTTTAAATTTAACATATTATTAATATTTTATTTGTTATCCACATAGTCAATGTGAGCTATAAGATCCAGCACCTTGTTGCTGTAACCCCACTCGTTATCATACCATGAAACAAGCTTAACAAAGGTATCGGTAAGAGCTATGCCGGCCTTAGCGTCAAAGATAGAGGTGCGTGCATCGCCGATGAAATCGGAGGATACAACTAAGTCCTCTGTATAGCCAAGAATGCCCTTCAGTTCGCCCTCAGAGGCCTCTTTGATTGCTGCGCTTATCTCTGCATAGGAAGCGGGCTTTTCAAGGTTAACGGTTAAGTCAACAACAGAGACATCAAGGGTTGGTACACGGATAGACATGCCTGTGAGCTTGCCGTTAAGCTCTGGAATAACTACGCCAACAGCCTTTGCTGCGCCTGTAGAGGAGGGGATGATGTTGCCGGCAGCTGCACGGCCGCCTCTCCAATCCTTCTTGGAAGCACCGTCAACTGTGAGCTGGGTGGCTGTGGTGGAGTGAACTGTGGTCATAAGGCCGTCCTTAATGCCAAACTTATCATTGATAACCTTTGCAAGAGGAGCTAAGCAGTTAGTTGTGCAGGAAGCGTTTGAAACAAACTTCATGTCACTTGTGTACTTATCAAGGTTAACACCGCATACAAACATTGGTGTGTCATCCTTTGAGGGGCCTGAGTAAACAACCTTCTTTGCGCCTGCATCGATATGAGCCTGGGCCTTATCCTTTGAGTGGAAGATGCCTGTTGCATCTACAACATAGGTTGCGCCAACTGCGCCCCAGGGGATTTCGGCTGGGTCTCTCTTATCAAACACGCTGATAGCCTTGCCGTTAACAACAAGCTTGCCGTCCTTGGCCTCTACAGAGCCCTTGAAGGTGCCGTGAATGGTATCGTACTTAGTCATGTACACCATGTAGTCCAAGTCGATGAATGGGTCGTTAATACCTACGATTTCAAACTTTTCAGGCTGAGTAACCGCAGCTCTGAAAACCAGACGGCCTATACGGCCAAAACCATTAATACCTACTTTAATTGCCATTAAATTTACCTCCTAAATTTCATATGTAATTATTTTACCTTATTTTTATTCAATTGACAAGAGTTTAACAATAAATTTGTGATTTATTCATAAAAATTTTTGCAAATATAGTGCATTAGGGACAAAAAGAGGGGAGAGCGTGAGTGCTGTGGCCTATTGCTGCCTACCCCTTTTCGCTTGATAAGTCTTAAATCTGCCGCATTAATGTGTAACAAGAGATTAGCTTAGCTTGTGCTCATGCCGCACGGGCACGCACGTTGTTTAGTCGGTTGCAGCCAAAGGCTGCATTTTTGCAAGCAAAAACCCGAACTTTCTGTTTCGCCGAGAAAGTAAGCCGCAGTGGTTGCCCCCTGCACCCCTGCCCATCCCTCAAACGCAAGACGTTTGAGAAGCTGAGCAAAGGGTTGGAATGTGCACCTTTTCCGTCTGTCGCTCTTCTTAGGCAAGCTTATGCATAATCTGCGCTTTAAGGCATTATCCCAATAATTTATGCTTCATTTATGTACTTTTCAGTCCATATTTTTAACTCATATATGGTATGGTACAGTTCTTCTATTGTTTTTATTATTTTTCTGAATTCGGTAAATTCATAATTTTGTACTATGCCGTCACTTGAAATGTCAATCAATTCGTCTTTTATTTCATTTACGCTCCTTAAATTTGAAAGAAACTTTAGTGTAAGGCGGTCTAGGTGCTCCAACTCAACCGATACCACCTTACCCTCACCTAGAGGACATTCTTTTGCACAGTAAAAGCTCTTTATTTCAGGGGCATTGTATAACTCAGCCATAAGTGCTATTTTCTCTACAGGAACTACTTTTGTTTTGTTCAACTCATAATCAGAAAGTGAAGAAGCCGATATTCCAAGCAGTTCTGCCGCACCCTCTCTGCTTTTAAGCTTTGGATTGTTATGTGATGCCTTTTTTCTACAGTGAAAATATATATTTCCACATATTTTTGTATAGTCGTTTCCCATTGTTTTTTATCATCCTTTATGCTATTATATTTAATATTAGAAGATGTATAACTTGTTACAAGAATTCTTATATGGTATATTATATCAATATCTAAGCTTTAAAGTCAAGTGTTTATTAAAATTAAGGGGGTTGATTCCAATGTGGCATTAATGCAGCATTTATATTTTGGAAAGAAACATAACTTAAATTTTTTGGAGGAAAATAAAATGAAAAAGAGTAAAAAATTATTATCTGTGATTCTGGCGTTGGTTGTGGTGGTTTCGATGGCATCTGTTTTTGCGGTTCCTGCAGGGGCAGTTAACAAAGGGACAGGTTATTATGTAGCAACGTCAGCATTAAATGTTCGTACAACCGCTGGAGGAAGTGAATTTTTCTCTAAGATGAAAACCATACCCAAGAATTACGGTTTATCAATATGTGAGATAAGCAACGACGGTAAGTATGGCAAGGTCTCCTATTATTCTACGAGTGCGCCACTGAATAACGACAACAAGATCTCTATGGGTGGTACGGCATGGGTATCTTTGGAATCTGTTGGAAGGTTGCCTGCAGAGGCAATTCTCAAATCTGGTACAATAAATGGAACAGGCGTACAACTACGAACAGGTGCTGGAACATCTTTTAATAGCACTGGTATTTCTAATGGCGCAACAATCAAATACTATGATTATTTACAAAATACAGCTAATAATTATAATTGGTATCTGGTTAAATATAATTCAGCGTGGTGGTTTGTTGCAAAAAATTATATAAAATAGGAGCATGTGCAATGGGATTGTAGCAAATTCCATTTGATATTTATGTAATATGATATAAAACGGGTTATAGCAGCAAACTATGGTTTAATCAAACCAAAAATAACCATTATACGAAAATCATACAAATCCCCACACCATACGGTGTGGGGATAAATTTTTGTTTAAAACCTCAAAAGCCCAACCTTCTTGTACACCTTCTCCATGGTTCTCTTAGCAATGCGCACGGCCTTTTCTGCGTTGGCTTTGGCGCATTCCTCTAAATACTTTTTATCGGCTATAAGTTCCTTTTGCTTTTCCTGTATGGGCTTAAGCAGAGCCGCCACGGCCTCGCCCACTGCTGTTTTAAAATCGCCGTAGCCCTTGCCCTCAAATTCGGCCTCTATTGCGGGAATAGCCTTACCTGTACATGCGGCGTAAATCTCTATAAGATTCTTTATGCCTGCCTTTTCGGGGGCGTAGCGCACCTCTGAATCTGAATCTGTTACCGCTGAGCGGAACTTTTTAATAATCTGCTCGGGGGTGTCGGTAAGCAGGATAAACGAACGCTGATTGGGGTCAGATTTGCTCATCTTTTGGGCGGGGTCCTGCAAATTCATAACCCTTGCGGCTGTTTTTGGGATATACGGCTCGGGGATAGTGAAGGTTTTGCCGTAGATATTGTTAAAACGCTCGGCAACATCACGGGTTAGCTCCAAATGCTGCTTTTGGTCGTCGCCTATAGGCACAAAATTTGCCTGATACAGCAAAATATCCGCCGCCATAAGGGCGGGATAGGTGAACAGTCCGGCGTTGATGTTATCGGCGTGCTTTGCAGACTTATCCTTAAATTGAGTCATGCGGCTGAGCTCGCCAAACTGAGTGTTGCAATTGAGCACCCAGGCAAGCTCTGCGTGTGCATACACCATGGATTGGTGGAAGAAGATGCACTTTTCCAAATCCAAGCCGCTGGCCAAGAGCCAAGCATACAGCTCATGAGAGGCCGCACGCAGCTTGGCCGGCTCTTGCCGAACCGTGATTGCGTGTAGGTTTGCCGTGGAATACACACACTCAAACTCCTCCTGCATGGCCACAAAGTTGCGTATTGCGCCCAGATAGTTGCCTAGAGTGGGCACTCCGCTGGGCTGTATAGCAGAGAATACCCGCTGCTTGCGCTGTGTTATTGTTTGTTGTTCCATATATATTATTCCTTCCTCATTGTTTAATAGAGTAGGGGCAGACCTATGTGTCTGCCCAGATTGCCGTAGAAGTGCCCGTCTTTGGGCAGACACATAGGTCTGCCCCTACTAGGGCTTGTCATCTAAAACTTGACAAACATTAAACGACATAATATGCTTATTTAAGGCGAAATTCACATATTGAAATGTCAAGTTTTAGTT